>JAHIVC010000074.1 GCA_018816945.1 Bacteroidota bacterium
CGCTGCCTTCGCTTTTGGTGTTCCTCTGTGTATCTACGGATTTTACCCCTACACACAGAATTCCACGCACCTCTCCAATACTCTAGTCTATTAGTTTCGAATATAGATACACAGTTGAGCTGTGAACTTTTACACCCGACTTAGTAGACCGCCTACGGACGCTTTACGCCCAATGATTCCGGATAACGCTTGCACCCTCCGTATTACCGCGGCTGCTGGCACGGAGTTAGCCGGTGCTTATTCTTCAGGTACCTTCAGCTATCTACACGTAGATAGGTTTATTCCCTGATAAAAGCAGTTTACAACCCATAGGGCTGTCATCCTGCACGCGGCATGGCTGGTTCAGGCTTTCGCCCATTGACCAATATTCCTTACTGCTGCCTCCCGTAGGAGTCTGGTCCGTGTCTCAGTACCAGTGTGGGGGAAAATCCTCTCAGAACCCCTAGACATCGCTGACTTGGTGAGCCGTTACCTCACCAACTATCTAATGTCACGCATGCCCATCTTTAACCGCCAAAGCTTTAAATAAGAAAAGATGCCAGATCTTATTATTATGAAGTATTAATCCCGATTTCTCGGGGCTATTCTCCAGTTAAAGGTAGGTTGCATACGCGTTACGCACCCGTTCGCCACTCGTGTACTCCCGAAAGAGCCTTACCGTTCGACTTGCATGTATTAGGCCTGCCGCTAGCGTTCATCCTGAGCCAGGATCAAACTCTTCATTGTAAAAATTTGTTCTTAAATGTCTCAGATTTATTATTCCTTAAAGAATTCACTTTATGGGATATTTGCTACTATTTTTAGGCTTGTTGCTTCAATATTTTCAAAGAACTTTCGTTTCTTTCTTTTATGCTTTTACCCTTTAGGGTCAATTGCGGCTGCAAAATTAATTTCTTTTTCTGAATCTGCAAACTTTTTTTTTAAAAAGTTTTAATTTTCTTTATCTCCTTCTTAAATCGTGTCTAACTATCTGAAATTGGTTGTTTTGCAAGTTTTAAAAGAACGTGTCGCTAAATGCGGATGCAAAAGTAATATTTATTTTTTAATCTCCAAGTTTATTTGTCTTTTTTATTTAAAAAAAAATCAAAAAAGTTTCAAATACTCTTTAACTCGTTGATTGAACTTATACTACATTTTTTAAATGAACATCTTCCTTAAAGCGGGGTGCAAAGATACATTCATTTATTTTAATTAAGCAAGAATTATTTCCTGAAAAATGAAATTATTTGAAAGGTTATTTTTATTTGCTTCTATATGTTGTAATTAGCAAATTTAGTTCACCAATTATTTTTTAAAACAGATCATTCTTCCGAGTCTTTTAGGATAGATAGGAGAAGGACTGAAATGTAATATTTACTGTTTTTGTAATATTTCTGTGAAGAAAAAATAGTTATCACGAAGTAATTTCGCTCCTGTTTTTATCTTTATTTTCCTGAAAAAAATAGGACCGTCAAATACAAAAGAGTGAAATTCTCCATTTTCACCGCAAGGATCGCATGCAGTTGGGAGATCATTCAGGAAGTTTTGATCGAAAATTCGCCCTGAAAATTTAGGATCGATTGCGCGTATATCGACGCAACTTATGATTGATTGAAAACCTTTTTTAATAAATTCATTCACGATTTCGCTTGTATTTATGCCCCATAAGGGGAAAATGGCTTGCATTCCAATGCGCGAAAGTTGAGAAATCCGGTAATTTTTAACATCCTCAAGATAAATATCTCCAAAAATAACACTTGATATTCCTTGCTTTTGAAAATGAGTTAGCGTCTTTACCATTATCATTTCATAATCTTCATTGCTGCAATTTTGAGGTATCTCAATCTTGTACAGGGGGATTCCAATTGATTTTGCCTGCTCTTCCAGTAAATCTACCGAAATTCCATGCATGCTTATTCTATTGTACCCTTCGGTGATGGTTGTAATTAAACTAAAAATTTCAAATTCACCTACTTCAAGTATTTTATGAAGAGCTAAGGCACTGTCTTTTCCTCCACTCCATGAAAAAATTACTTTGGTTTTTTCTTGTTTACTCAACGGCTAGTGTATAATTGGTTTGTTTTTCGGTGAAGATAATTTTGATGATTTCCAAAACTATAAAATCTACCAAAATATTTTCTGCTTTAAATTTTGGAATCATGGCCAGGTTGCAAAATTCATTTAAGGTAATTTGAGTATGATGATTCAGGTAGTTGAGGAGAATTTTTTCAGCTTCTTTGTATTCTATCTTGATTTGAATATTTTTTTCTTTTTTGTTCCATACCTTTAATAATATACGGTCTGCAAGTAAATTCTGATCTCCAACCCTGATAAAAATCATCATTTTTCCGTCATGATTCGGGGCTTTATGTGGAATACCGGTACGTTTGGCAATTTTAATTTCTAAAATTGGTTTACCATCAACAATCCATTCCTTGGCTTGAAAAGAAATAGGAGGGGAACAATACATCTCAGCCGCCGCTTCAAGCATGTGGTATTCTTCACTTGAATTGATACCTGTTATCGAACCATTATCTTTTACACCTATTAATAAGGTGCCTCCATCCGTATTGGAAAATGCAGAAAGCGTTCGTGCTATTTTTTTTGAATCGGTGATTTCGAACTTAAAATCTAATTGTTGATGCTCTCCCCGGGCAATTAAATCTTTTATGTATTTGTTTTTCGGATGCATATTGCTTTATACAAAAAGAGCTTCCTTTTTGGGAAGCCCTAAAATATTTATTGTAAGCTATTAAATAAATACCATGTTATCTTTGGCGGTGAATTTCTCACAATAGTTACATCTTAATTTTGGTTGACCCTCTTCATCAATATGAACATCAAATTTCGTTTCAATATTTTCGTTATTCGTAATACAATTTGGGTTAACACATTTTACAAATTGCTTGATGGTTTTAGGTAGCTCGACATTCTTTTTATAGACCACTGTAAAGTCTTTAATTACAATCAGTGTAGCTGTGGGAGCAACAAGTGCAATTTTATTCAATTCCTGAGCCTCAAAGTATTTATCGTTTACTTTGATGATGCCTTTGGTTCCATATTTCTGACTTTGCAAGTTGTTTCCAAACAGAATTTGGTTTGGAATGGCGTTCAGCTTTAATATTTTAACTACCTGAAATAAACTCTTTGCAGGAATATGATCTATTACCGTACCATTTTCAATGGCCGATACTTTTAATTCTTTTCTTAAATCACTCATTTTACACCAAGTATTGAGGTTAATATTGCTTGACGGACGTAAACTCCATTTTGAGCTTGTTGAAAATAATATGCCATGGGATTTGCATCTACATCTTGGGTAATTTCATTTACCCGTGGCAATGGATGTAATACCTTCATGTTTTCTTTGGCTTCTTCCAACATGCTGTTTCTCAAAATATATGCATTCTTTACTTTTTCATAATCAATTGGATCAGAGAAGCGTTCCTTTTGAATACGTGTCATATATAATATGTCAGATTTAGGAATTGCTTCGGTTAGATCGGTATATTGATAGTATCTTAATTTTGCATCTTTAATATGTCGTTTTACATAACTGGGTAATTTTAGTTCCGGTGGTGAAACGAAATGAAAAATGGCATTGAAATTACATAGGGCGATAACTAAAGAGTGAACAGTTCTGCCATACTTTAAGTCGCCAACAAAAGTAATATGAATATTATCAAGCCTACCTTGTGTTTTTCTGATAGAATATAAATCCAATAAGGTTTGACTGGGATGCTGGTTGGCCCCATCACCTGCATTGATAATTGGAACTGGGGAAACCTCACTCGCGTAACGTGCACTGCCTTCGCGAGGATGACGCATAACGATAATATCCGAATAATTGCTCACCGTAAGGATCGTGTCGTTTAACGACTCTCCTTTTTTAACACTTGAAGAGGATGCATCAGAGAATCCTATTACTTTGGCTCCTAAATAAGAAGCTGCACTTTCAAAACTTAGGCGGGTACGGGTTGAAGGTTCAAAAAACAGGGTCGCGATTACGTTTCCTTCTAATATTCTTTGTTTGGGGTTTTTCTCAAATTCTTCTGCAAGATCAAGTATTCTAAGCCATTCTTCTTTGCTGAAATCTTCGATGGATACTAAACTTCTGTTTTTCATATGTGGGTTTAAGTTTTGTCAAAAATAGGAAATTTTATACTTCTTTAAAATTGAAATTATGAAATTATGAAATATTAATTGAAAAGGAGGGATGGCTTCCCCGAAAAAGGGAAGCCATCCCTCGGTTTGCACATTTTCAAATTGTCACACCAGCCTGTGTGAGGCAGGTTTTCAAATTATTAATTGATCTTATACTCATCCCAACTTTTAATCGTAATGTCATCCATCGTGTATTTGCAGAATGCAATGATAAAGGCACTGGCTAATCTGGCATTTGTGATGAGTGGAATATTATGATCGACGGCCGCTCGACGGATGTGATAGTCGTTGTACAATTCATCCTGACTTAAATTTTTAGGGATATTGATGATTAAATCAAGTTTACGTTCTCGAATATAGTCGATGGTATTTGGCTTTTCTTTCGAATCGGGCCAATATAGAACCGTGGATTGAATCTCATTGTCAGCTAAAAACATAGCAGTGCCCTTGGTCGCAAATAAATTATATCCTTTCTCCACCAATAATCTCGCACTATTAAGCAGTTCAGTTTTTGATCGTGAAGGCCCTGTTGATAACAGAATGTTTTTCTTTGGAATATTGTATCCGACAGAAAGCATTGATTTAAGGATGGCTTCGTAATAATCTTCGCCAATACATCCTACTTCACCTGTTGATGACATATCCACTCCTAAAACTGGATCAGCTTTCGCCAATCGGGAAAAAGAAAACTGAGGTGCTTTCACCCCAATATATTCCAAATCAAATAATGATTTATCAGGCTTTTCGACAGGAATATCTAACATGATCTTAGTCGCTAAATCAACAAAGTTTGTTTTTAATACTTTGGAAACAAAAGGAAGACTTCGGGATGCCCTTAGATTGCACTCTATTACTTTAATGTCGTTGTCCTTTGCTAAATATTGAATATTAAAGGGACCTGAAATATTAAGTTCGGCAGCGATCCGATTCGTTATTTTTTTAATTCTACGAATGGTTTCAACATAAACTTTTTGCGGAGGAAACATCATTGTTGCATCTCCTGAGTGAACTCCGGCAAATTCGATGTGTTCGGAAATTGCATAAGCCAGCACTTTACCTTTGTCAGCCACTGCATCCATTTCAATTTCCTTGGTGTTTTCCATGAATTTAGAAACAACGACCGGATATTTTTTAGACACATTAGCGGCTAAATTTAAGAAGTGTTCCAATTCTTCCTTGTTAGAAACCACATTCATCGCTGCACCGGAAAGAACATAGGATGGCCTAACCATCACTGGAAACCCAACTTTTTCGGTAAATTCAAAAACATCCGAAACACTACTTAATTCCTTCCATTCAGGCTGATCTACTCCTAATGTATCCAGCATCTGAGAGAATTTATAACGATTTTCTGCACGGTCGATAGATTCGGGAGAGGTACCTAATATAGGTACTTGCTGATTATGTAGTCGTATAGCCAGATTATTGGGGATTTGCCCACCTACAGAAACAATCACACCTTTTGGGATTTCTAAATCGATGATGTCCATCACTCGTTCAAATGAAAGCTCATCAAAATATAAGCGATCGCAAATATCATAATCCGTACTTACTGTTTCAGGATTATAGTTAATCATTACAGATCGGTATTTCTGTTCTTTTACTGTTTCTAATGCATTTACACTGCACCAATCGAACTCAACACTGCTTCCAATCCGATAAGCTCCCGAGCCGAGAACAATGACCGATTGGCCGTCATTCTCATATTCAATATCATTGAATTCACCGTTATAAGTTAGGTAGAGATAATTGGTCTGAGCCGGATATTCAGCAGCCAGGGTATCTATTTGTTTTACTACAGGGATTATTTGATGGGATTTCCTGAAGTTTCGTATCTCCAGAATCTGCTGATCTGAACCTTCAAAATTTTCTTTAAAAATTGAACGTCCCAACTGAAAATCGGAAAATCCTGCTTGTTTGGCCTTTTTAAGGAGATTTATCGGTACTTCTTTTAAGTTATCGTAAGCAGCAATTTTTACGTTAATGTCAACAATATTTTGAAGTTTTTCTAAGAACCATCGGTCAATTTTTGTGAGTTGGTGAATCTTTTCAACACTCCAACCTTTTTGCATGGCCATTGCTATTACGAATATGCGCATGTCGGTTGGCCGACTCAATTCCGTCTCGATATCATCAACTTGAATCTCTTTATTGTCAACAAATCCATGCATAGCCTGGCCTATCATACGCAGGCCCTTCTGAATGGCCTCCTCAAAAGTTCGCCCGATAGCCATTACTTCACCTACACTTTTCATGCTGCTGCCAATTTCTTTTGAAACACCCAGGAATTTTCCCAGATCCCAGCGAGGAATTTTACAAACAATGTAATCTAATGAAGGTTCAAAGAAGGCAGAAGTTGTTTTTGTGACCGCATTTTTAATGTCGGGAAGCGCAAAACCCAGCGCTAGTTTTGCGGCAACAAAGGCAAGCGGATATCCTGTAGCTTTTGAAGCAAGTGCACTTGAGCGAGATAGTCGGGCATTAACTTCGATAACACGATAATCTTCAGAATTAGGATCAAGGGCATATTGAACATTACATTCACCAACAATTCCTATGTGCCGAATGATCTTGATTGAAAGCTGCCGTAATTTATGATATTCAGAATTGGTAAGTGTTTGAGAAGGCGCAACTACAATACTTTCTCCGGTATGAATTCCCAATGGATCAAAATTTTCCATATTACACACCGTGATGCAATTATCATAGGCATCTCTCACTACCTCGTATTCTACTTCTTTCCAACCTTTAAGTGATTCTTCAACCAAAATCTGATTAGAATAAGCAAACGCCTTTTCAGACATTGCCCTTAATTCATCTTCAGTATTACAAAAACCACTTCCTTGACCGCCTAAGGTGTATGCGGCTCTAATAATGACAGGAAATCCTAATTTTCGTACTGCTAAAATTGCATCCTCAACCGTATTTACGGCAAAACTTCGTGCTGATATGACCTCAATTTCATTTAATTTGTTAACAAAACTCTCCCTGTTTTCGGTATCCATAATTGCCCGGATAGGAGTGCCTAATACTTCAACATTATTGTTTTTTAAAATATCCTGTTTAAATAATTCAATACCGCAGTTTAAGGCAGTTTGACCTCCAAATGCCAATAAAATACCTTGCGGTTTTTCTTTTTTAATAACCTTTTCAACAAAGAATGGTGTTACAGGCAGGAAGTAAATTTTATCGGCAATTTTTTCGGAAGTTTGAACAGTGGCAATATTGGGATTAATCAGAACGGTTTCAATACCCTCTTCTTTTAATGCTTTTAAAGCTTGCGAACCCGAATAGTCAAATTCGCCGGCCTCACCGATTTTGAGGGCTCCCGAACCCAGAACAAGAATTTTCTTAATGTTGAGTTTCATCTAATTTATTATTTTTGATTTCAATTTTAAGTGACTAAAGTACTTCAAGTGAATAAATTACCAGCTATATGGACATTGAGCGAAGTCGAAATGTCAGATATGCTAATGCAGAGAAACTTCGACTACGCTCAGTTTCCTTTCCAAAGTAAAAAAATCTAATTGTCTCCATATTTTCTAATTTCTATCAATTTTCGGTCGCCAAAATCTCGCTAATCCGCCTAAACTTGTTTCTTTGTAAGCATCCTGTAAATCCTTACCGGTTTGCATCATGGTATCAACCACTTCATCAAAACTAACTTTGTGAACGCCATCCGATAATAATGCATATACTGCGCATTCCCATGCTTTAACAGCTGCAAATGCATTTCGTTCGATGCAAGGAATTTGAACATACCCTTGCAAAGGGTCGCATGTCAAACCTAAATTGTGCTCAAACCCCATTTCAGCAGCGTATTCAATTTGATTTGGGCTTCCGCCTTTTAATTGAGTTGTGGCTCCTGCAGCCATGGCACATGCAGTTCCAACTTCTCCCTGACAGCCTACTTCTGCGCCTGATATAGATGCATTGGTCTTTACAAAATTTCCAATGATACCGGCAGTAGCTAAAGCTTTTAAGATCTTAGCATCCGAAAGTTGATCATGTTCTTTTAAGAAATATAAAATTCCAGGTAAAACTCCGCAAGATCCGCAAGTGGGAGCAGTTACCATCAAGTTACCAGCTGCATTTTCTTCAGAAACGGCCAAGGCATAGGCAAATATTTTTCCAATATTTTTTTGAGATCCGGTGGCATTTTGTGATTTAACGAAATAAGATGAGGCTTTTCGTCTGAGTTTCAAGGTGCCGGGAAGAACGCCCTCATTTTCTATTCCTCTTTTAACAGCCTGTTGCATTATATCCCAGACTTCTGCCAGATAGTTCCAAACATCAGGGCCCTCAATTTCTTCAACATACTCCCACATTGATTTACCTTCTGATGAGCACCAAGCAAGGAGTTCTTCCATATGGGTAATTTTGTATATGCTCGTTCCTGAAAATTTCCCTGTTTCTGAAAAATCGCCACCACCAACACTATATACTTCATACTGATCGATTTCCTCATCTTGCTTATAAGCTTTGAAGATTAATCCATTGGGGTGTTTTGGTAAAAAAATTTCGGGTTTCCATATAATTTCTATTTCCTTGCCGCTAAATACTTTCTGTATACTTTCATCAGTTTGGTGACCTTTGCCTGTTGCAGCAAGACTTCCATACAACCATGCTTTATATTTATCAGCAGATGGATTTCTGTCCAGAAAAATTTGAGCAGCCTTACGCGGTGCCATACTATGACTTGACGATGGACCGTATCCTATTTTATATATTTCTTTTATACTTAGCACTTTTAAATGATTATTTTAGAATGACTATTTTTTTAACTTTTAACTCCCGCCCGAACGTTCCGTTCGGAACGGGCGGGCATAACTCATAACTTCTCACTTAATCAGCATTTTCATAAAGTCGTTAAATAAAAAATCGGTATCAGTTGGGCCACTTGATGCTTCCGGATGAAATTGTACCGTGAAGACTTTTTTTGTTTTATGTTTAATCCCTTCATTGGTTCCATCATTGATATTGGTGAACAAGGTTTCCCAGTCGGATGATAGGGTTGAATCGTCAACGGCAAAGCCATGATTTTGAGAGGTAATGTAAGCTTTTTTTGTATTTTTTAATATGACCGGTTGATTGTGGCTGCGATGTCCGTATTTTAGTTTATATGTTTTAGCACCCGAGGCCAGGGCCGTAAGTTGATGCCCCAAACAAATTCCAAAAATTGGGATTTTTTTTTCAAGAGAAATTTTTAGGTTAGCGATGGTGACATCACACATTTCCGGGTTACCCGGGCCATTCGAGATGAATAAACCGTCATAATCTTCATGATGGTAATTATAATCCCAAGGAACTCTTATCACAGTGGTATCTTTTTGTAAAAAGTAACGAATAATATTGTTTTTAACTCCACAATCAATGAGCAGGATTTTATATTTACCGGATCCATAGATTTGTTTTTTTGCAATGCTAACCTGTGCAACCAAATTCTCCTTATTCGGATCATAAAACTCACAATCAATATCATCAATAATTATTTTGCCCAGCATACAGCCTTTTTCACGGATTATTTTCGTCAGCTCACGTGTGTCAATTCCGTAGATACCCGGAACCTGATGTTCTATCAGCCAATCACCCAGACTTTTCGTTGCGTTCCAATGATTGTATTTGAATGAATAATCCGAAATAATCAAAGCCGAAACCTGTACTTTTTCTGATTCAAAAAATTTAAGCATTTGGTCTTCCTGTTCAAATCCGGGGACACCGTAATTCCCTACTAAAGGGTAGGTCAGCACAAGTAATTGTCCTTTGTATGATGGATCCGTTAAACTTTCGGGATAACCCGTCATGGCAGTATTGAAGACCACTTCACCTGCTGTGGATCCTTCGTAGCCAAAAGAAAAACCCTGAAAAATTGTTCCGTCTTCTAAAATCAGTTTAGCACTCTTTGATTGCTTCATTTTTATTTTTAATTGTTTGCGAGTATTTTAATACTTGAATTCAAGTTTACGATAATTTTCTGTATTACTTTTTACCAATGAATTAGTTATTTATTTTAATAAAATTTTACAAAATGGTTATTAAAAGAACAATATACCAACAAAAAAGTCTAAAAAAAAGCGGCTTAAAAAGCCGCTTTAAAATTATTTTTTCAATTTGTATTTAACGATGAAGTCGTCAACGATTTCCTCCAGGTTAGGATTTCCAATTTCTTGCAAATCATAATAAACCCTTGTAGAAGGTTTGTTGATTTTAATGATACGGTTCAAGTCAATTGGGGTTCCAATAACAACTGCATCACAGTCAACATTATTAATAGTTGTTTCCAGATCCTTCAATTGTTGTGCACCGTATCCCATTGCAGGTAATAAAATACCAATATTAGGATAAATTCTGAAAGTTTCAGATAGTTTACCAACTGTGAACGGACGAGGATCAACTAATTCGGCAGCACCGAATTTTTTTGCTGCAACTGTTCCTGCACCTAATTTCATTTCTCCGTGAGTTAATGTAGGTCCGTCTTCAACAACCAATACTCTTTTTCCTTTAATCAATGCAGGATTATCAACTTTTATTGGAGATGCACCATCCACAACAATTGCTTTTGGAGCTACTTTAGCAATGCTCTCGCGCACGGTTTGAATGTCTGCGGCATCAGCGGTGTCCATTTTATTGATAACGACAACATCAGCCAATCTTAAGGTTACTTCTCCAGGATAGTAAGTTAATTCGTGTCCCGGTCGGTGTGGGTCAACCACGGTAATGTTCAGGTCCTGAGTATAAAATGGGAAATCGTTATTTCCACCATCCCATAAAACCACATCACATCCATCCGGATCCTGTTCAGCAGCTCTTAAAATTGCTTCATAATCAACACCTGCATAAATTACGTTTCCACGAACAACATGTGGTTCGTATTCTTCCATCTCTTCAACCGTACATTTGTGTTTGGCAAGATCAGAAACCTTTGCAAAGCGTTGTACTTTTTGTTCGTTTAAATCGCCGTAAGGCATAGGGTGTCGAACCGCAACAACCTTTAATCCTTTGGCCATTAACAATTCGATAATTCTTCTTGAAGTCTGGCTTTTTCCGCAACCAGTTCTTACTGCACCAACAGCAATTAATGGTTTGGTACTTTTTACCATGGTGTCCTTAGGCCCTAAAAGAATAAAATTAGCTCCTGCTGCATTTACTCTTGCGCTCATTGCCATCACTCTTTGGTAAGGCACATCACTGTATGAGAATACACAGTCGTCAACCTTTAAATCTTTTATTAGTTTTTCCAAATCCTCTTCTAAATGAATTGGAATTCCTTCAGGATACAAATCTCCTGCAAGTTCTTTTGGGTACTTCCTGCCAGCAATGTCAGGAATTTGAGCAGCTGTATAAGCTACTACATTGTAAGCTTCATTGCCCCGATAATAGGTATTGAAATTATGAAAATCCCTTCCGGCGGCACCAATGATTAATACGTTCTTTTTCATCTGTTTTTTAATTTTAAAGTTAAATATGACAGATTTCGAATCCCGCAATGCGAGAGAACCTCACACAAGCAAAATTTTGAATATGTGATTCTTTCATGTAAAAAAATATATCGAGAGCAAAGGTAAAAAATAATAATGCATGGAAATTAGAATCTAAAAATTTTATTTAAGGTTATATAACTATCTGACATTCTAATCTTTATTTTTTCTAAGAATTCAGAAGTTGGAATACATCCTAATTTGTGAAGATGTCATTTGAAATTGTTAAATAAGATTTGAATATCGATCTCGTTACAATGGGTGTAAATATGTCGGTTATAAATGGCTTTGAAGCTTCCCGAGCAATTAAAAACTTGAGTCCGAATTTAACCGAGACTAATCCTTAAAGAATTAATGAATTATTTCTATCTACAAGGTTTAGAATAAAAGGGTTTTTATAAGATAAGTCATATTTAAATAAAATATTTGTTTGAATTCTTTTTTTTCTTAAATTTATTGGCTTAAAGCTATGCCTGTTAATATACGTAATGGTCATTATTTCATTATAATACTCACCATCATTTAAGGTCTGGCATATCATTCTATGGTCAAATTTTTTTATAAAGCTTAGTCCCAATAAATAAACCTAAAAAATGTATGATGAAAAAAGTAGTTTTATTGCTAATCGCTATATTTGTTTATAGCATTAGCTATACACAGCAGCGGGTTGTGACAGGTAGAGTTCTTCTATCAGATGATTTTGGAATTGGAAATATTTTAATAACCGCAAAAAAATCAAAAGCTACCGTATTATCAAATCCGGATGGAACTTTTACAATCTTTTGTGAGGACAATGATGTTCTTAAATTTAAATCAAAAAGTTTTTTTCCAAAAACCAAGTCGGTAAGTGGAATCGATACATTAACAGTTTATTTAGTTTTTAAAGAAGGACAAAAAAATGTTGATCTGGCTCACGAAGAAGGATATTTGTCAAATGAAGGAATAAAATTTATTTCACAAAATCTTTCAAATGCTTCGAATGATTTTTCAAGTTATAGCGATGTTTTCGAGTTAATCAGAGGTAAATTTAATGGAGTGGAAGTTGCCGGTAATATAGTTCGGATTAGAGGATCTCATTCACTATCAGGGAGTAATGCTGCTACTTATCTGGTTAACGGTACTTTTGTCAACGATATTTCGGATATCTTGCCAATTACTATTGAATCAATAAAAGTGTTAAAATCTACTGAGGCAGCTATTTATGGTTCGCAAGGCCTTTACGGGGTTGTCGTTATTAATACAAAAAAGTAGATTCTGAAACAAGTAAACAGATTAATCGAATTCTATTTTTTTCTGTAAAAATTACAGTTACTTTTTTTTAGTAATGAAAGAGAATTTAAAAAGGATGGAATCCACTTAGAGGAAGCCATCCTTTTTATTTGATCGAATCTTACGAATATTATTCAGGGGTTTCTGCTCCGGGCCAATTTTGTTTGAAATCGATCCAATATTCTTTAACAGTTGATTTCATATCCTTTCTTAGTAATAATATACCAACTAGATTGGGTAAAGTCATCAATACAATTGCAATATAAGAAACCTTCCAAATGATGGTTGTATCGGTAAACGAGGCCAAGAAAAATGCTAAAATATACACCACCCTGTAATAAGGAACCCCTTTTGTGCCAACCAGGTAGGTTATCGCCCGATCACCGTAATACGACCAAGATATTACCGTTGAAAATGCAAATAAAAGTAGTCCGATGGAGACGATAAATTTACCTTTATCACCCATAAAGCTCTGTTTAAAAGCTTCGGTTGTAAGTGGAGCCGAGTGTAGCAATGATTTTCCGTTCATGACAATTCCTTCCTTTGCCAGATCTGGTTTTCCCTGAGATACGGCCACTTTACCATTATACGGAACTTCACCCTTTGAAATAATTACATTTTCTGCAAGTGAACGGGCGTGAATAATTGAAAGATCATTCTGAATCTTTCCTTCAATAACCTCTAATTCCCCATTGAATGGAGCAAGTGTTTCAGAACCTAAAATATGTTTTCGTAACTGTAAAACTCCTTGTTCATTCTGATCGGTATAACTCGATGAGAGAATTTGAAGATCACTCATCTCGAATTTGTTATCATATTTTGTGTTCCAAACTCCTGAAGAAAGTAAAACAAGTCCTGTTAAAGAACAGATGATAATTGTATCGATAAATGGTTCTAACAATGCAACCATTCCTTCAGAGACCGGTTCGTGAGCCCTTGCGGCCGCGTGTGCTATTGGTGCAGAACCCTGACCGGCTTCGTTCGAAAATAAACCACGATTAACTCCGCGATTAAATAAGAAAGCAAAACTTGCACCTAAAAATCCACCCATTGCTGCTGAACCGGTAAAAATTTGACCGAAAATTGCTCCAAAGGATGGAAGTATATTCTGATAGTTTGAAATGATGACTGCAAACGCACCAACAAAATAAATAATTGCCATTGCAGGAACCAGTTTCTCTGTAACTTTTGCAATTCGTGAGATGCCACCAATTATTACCATGCCAAGTAATACAGCAAGCACAGCACCTACAATCCATTGTTGAACTCCAAAAGTGGCATTAAGTGAACTGGAAATACTATTAATTTGTGGCATATTACCGGTGCCAAATGATGAAATTACTGTAGCGATCGCAAATATAACAGCCAACCATTTCATATTTAGTTTATTTTTCATGTAGTACATCGGTCCACCTGCTACCTGGCCTTTAGAATCCATTTCGCGGTACTTGTGCGATAAGGTTACTTCAACAAATTTGGTTGTCATACCAAGCATGGCTGTAACCAACATCCAAAATAAGGCAGCCGGTCCACCTTGATGTATTGCCAAAGCAACACCCGCAATATTTCCTGTTCCAACTGTTCCTGATAGGGCAGTTGTTAATGCCTGAAAGTGGGAGGTGTCTCCTTTGTCATCTGCTTTATCATACTTTCCTTTTACGATTCGGAGAGCATATTTGAAATAACGGATTTGTGGGAACTTGAGATAGATCGTGAAAAATAAACCTACGCCTAAAAGAAAATAAGCAAACCATGCGGCACTGCCCAGAAATCCATCCAGGGTGTCGAGAAAATTACCAAATTGATGCATAATTTAAAGGGATTGAATTTTAAAAAGGATAAAAATAGGAACTTATTCTTTCTTATGAAAATATTTTGGACATTTATGGAATAGTTATCTATAAAAGACAGATTTTTGTCAAAAGAAATCAGGTTTGAAACCATAAACTTGGAGGGATTATTTATTTTTAATTAGGGACTTTGAATTCTCATGAGAATTTTAAAAAATGGTTGACATTAAGATTAATATTCGCAGGCTGAATCACATGCTTCAGCAGCTTTCTCTTATTGGTAAGGATGAGCGAGGAGGCATAACCCGGCTGGCTGGGACGGATGCAGATAAGGAAGCCAGAGATTTGGTGGTAAATTGGATGAAAGAAGAAGCCCTCATCATCCATTTTGATAGGATTGGAAATATCATAGCAGTAAGGGATGGAATAGAAAATTCAAAGCCAGTAATGACCGGATCACATATTGACACGGTTGTTTCAGGTGGGATGTATGATGGATGTTACGGCGTTTTGGCCGGGTTGGAAGTAATAAAAACCCTTAATGAGTTCAATATAAAAACAAGACATCCCATTGCCTTAGCGGTTTTTACAAATGAAGAAGGGATCAGGTACACCCCTGATATGATGGGCAGTTTGGTTTTTTCAGGCGGATTAAAGGCTGAGAAAGCCATGAAATCAATAGGAGTGGATGGCAGCATTCTCGAAAACGAATTGAAAAAAATTGGTTACATGGGCAATCTGCAAGATGGTGCGTTGATCCCATCAAATTATGTAGAGTTGCATATAGAACAGGGCCCAATTTTAGAAATGAAGGGACTGAATATTGGGGTTGTTGAAAATCTGCAAGGCATTTCATGGAAAGAGATTATCCTTACCGGAGAATCGAACCATGCTGGAACTACACCTCTAATTTATAGGAAAGATGCAGGTTTGGCTGCTGCAAAAATCATTAATTATTTGAGTGATCTGTGCAGTTCGGTCGGAGGAAGTCAGGTGGCGACCTGTGGCAAAGTGATATTTGAACCAAATGTCATCAATGTTGTCCCGGGAAAGGTTAAAATGACCATTGATTTGAGAAATAGCAGTGAAGAGGGATTGAAGCAAGCCGAAAGTCTTTTACATGGATTTCTTGAACAACTTGCAGAACATGCATCCATTGATATTAAAATAAATCAACTTGTGAGGCTTCAACCTGTGCAGTTTGATGGGACTATGACCCAAATAATTGAACGGGTTAACAATCGTCTGGGATTGACTTATCTTAAAATGACATCCGGAGCAGGTCATGATGCCCAGATGATGGCAAGAATATGTCCTTCAGCTATGATATTTGTTCCAAGTGTCGACGGAATTAGCCATAATCCAAATGAATATACTTTTACTCAGGATATAGAAAACGGAGCAAACGTATTGTTAAATACTATTTTAGAGCTATCCAATAAAATTTAGAAGTATAAAAATGAATGGTTTAAAATGGTTCCGAATTTAAGAATCAATAATTTCAATTGGAAAAACCGAAAACAATACCCCGAGCTATACGAATATAATCATCAACTGATAGGATGATCGAATTTGTAAGTGAGCCGGCATTAAAAGCGATTCTTGTATTTTGTAAGATCGATTGATCAATATATAAATCCATATCAAAAAATGGCTTTGCAAATGGAGGTACAGCTCCGGATGTTAAGCCAGTTAATTTTTTTAACTCATCACTATTGACAAACCTCAGTTTCTTTACGCCAAATTGTTTTTTAATTGCATTTGAATCTATTTTTTTTGAGGCGCTCAAAACAAAGATTTTAAAATCATTACCCACTTTCATAATGATTGCTTTTCCTCCTATAGAAAGATCTTCTCCACGGGCTTTAGCTGATTGGGCTGAGGTTAATGTTGGCTCATGTTGAATTAGAGCAAATTCGATTTTTTGTGATTGGAGCCAGAATTTAATTTCTTCAAACATAAAGCAAGGTTTTATACAAATATAGTAATTGAAATGAGGTTAGCTATCGAGTTTTTATTGCTTAGATGGCATTAACCGATTAATTAAAAAAATATTAATTTTTAAAGAATATCTAATCAGGCAGATAGCATTCTTATTTTTTATTTCAGCAAAAATGGAAAACTTTGGTCTGCTTTTTGGAATAAGACAGGTATAATCTTTAAACATCAATGTCATGAAAAAATTAGCAATCATACTCGGGATACTTTTTATAGCCAGTCTCAGTTTACAGGCACAAAAAAGAGAAGAAAGAACTACCACCGCAAAATCATACAAAAAAGATGAGAAGAGCGAAAAAAAAGCAGAGAATAAGTCTGAAAAGAATTATAAACCAACAGTTAAAATCGAGAACCGTAAAACAATAAATTTAAATACTGTTCGATCCGCTGAAAAACGTAATACAAATTTAAATGTCCAAAGACCAAATAACCAATCTAAGGTGAATAGGAATTTGAATGTAAGACCCAATATTCAGAGAATTGGAAATGTTGACAATTCCAACAGAAGAATTATCCGCACTGACCGTCGTCCATTAAGTGTCGTTAGAACTCCAAATGTAAATAATATAAGGATCCGTCACGGGTATATTGATAATTCAAATCGTCGTTATGGATATTTGTCACATCATATTATGAATTTCCCGATGCGGGTAAGATATCCATTTTATAATAATTATCAGTTATTGCTCATGCACAGCTATCAGCCTCAAATAGAATATCCTTGGGCCATATATGAATCTGAGAATGGCGATAATACAGCTTCAATTGAAGGCGAAGTAATTGATATAGAATACAATCGCAGAACCAATCAGTATATCCTTCAATTTGGTCGTAAATCACCATATCAAAGTGCTACGGTTATTATTCCGGATTATCTTTCAAGACAACTCAATTATAGAGATCTTCGAAAACTGAAAAGAGATTATGTATCAGTGTACGGAAGATTTACTAATTATGGAAATGTTCCGACAATCATACTTAACAGCTTTGATGAATTTTATGTAAACGATATGACATTTGCAGATTTTATTTACAATAACTAAATAAATAACAGAAATCAAAAAGCCTGACCAGAATAAAGGTCAGGCTTTTTTTTGAATTGAATACCTGTATTTTTAAAACTAAAAACTTATAATTTATAACTTAAAACTTATAACTTATCCCCGTCTTATACTCTATTAAGTGAGTGCGTGGAGCATCAGGATTATTTTTGTTGATCGCATTTAATTGATACTTATAAACCGGGGAGAGGTTAAAATAGAAATGTTTGCTGAAAGGGTATTCCAAGCTTATCCCTATACTACTTTTGTAAATCAATGAATTAATATCATTGGTGTGGCCAACTGATTGATTGTTTCCCTTTCCAATAAAAACATTGTTTCTGACCAAAATATTTGCATTGAGTCCACCTAACAAATAAACGTCAATTTTTTGGTTGAGGATTTTATACTTAATAATAAATGGAATTTCGACGAATTCAAATTGCTGTATCAGATAATCATTGAATTGGGAGATTTGGTTGTTTAGATCTACATTCACCTGATAAACAGGGCTGGATCGACTTAGTAATACATTGGAAGTAAACTCAACGGTGCCCGAGTTTGTAAATGTTGAAAGCCGGTTATTATATGCTGCCTGATTCGATAAAACTGAATAATTCTGAATTTCTTGTCCTTGTTTTAGATAGTACAAGCCGGATTGTATGCTCCACTTTTCCGATAAGATGTAATTTACGGCAAGGCCACCGGAGTATGCATTAACAATTTCTTCAGAACTATTTGTAAGTGGCAAGCTTCCGGGTACGTTTGAAAAATCATATTCAGCCTCTGTCCCACTTCCTCGCTGGGGACTACTATTCGCATAGCTTGGCGAATACTCACCACCAATCGACCATCGATTTTTGATGTTTTTTGTTCGCGAGGCATCAGCAATCAAATTATTTTTTAATAAAAACTCATTTAAATCTGCTTCTAAAACTATGGGCAATTGTTTTTTCCCTTTTGATGGATGATTTAGTAGCCCGGACCATTCAAATTCAAGAATTATAGAATTGGCAGCAATGAAAGTCATTTTTGAAATTTTAATTTGATTCTCATCCTTCCGGACATCGTCTAAATCCGATTTTGCATATAAACTTTTATTGGTTGATATATTCATTGGATCGACAACTTTTTCAGGGTCCGGGACATTTTCAGCCAAATTTTCCCTAAAAGTTGGAGTTGGGACAATAATGCCGGAATCAATAATTTGAACAGTGGAGTCTGAAGCTAACTTTGTTAAGTTTGCCGGTGTAGTTTGTTGTTTATGATATAAAAATCCTATCCCGACAGAAAGTAGAATAATGATCATTGCTGCACTGGCAATAATTCTTCTGTAAAAAATCAATCTACGGTTCTTATCGGCATAATTCATACTATTGGCAATCTGCTCCCAAGCTTTTGGGGGCGGACTGACTTCAGCATTCATTAATCGCTGACGGTATATGTTTTCTTTATTTATGTCAGGTTTACTCATGTAATTTTCTCCCTGAGAGTTTAAATTGGTTCATTACTTTTTTTTGCAAATTCATTCTGGCCCTTGCTAAATTTGATTTCGAGGTTCCCTCGGCAATGTCAAGCATTTTACTAATTTCCTTATGCGAATAACCCTCAATTGCATAAAGATTAAAAACCATTTGATAAGCAGGGGGCAATTCCTGAATCATTTTAATGAGTTCACTGGTGCTGAGTTGACTTACTGCATCTCCATCTTCAATATATTCAGGATAATCGATATCTTCATTAATTGAATATAGAATTCTTTTTTTCCGATAGAGTTCGAGTGCTGTGTTCATAAATACTCTCCTTATCCAGGCTTCAAATGGACCATCACCTTTAAACTGTTCAATCTTTTGAAAAACTTTTATGAAACCATTGTGAAGTAAGTCTTCAGCATCATCCTTATCCTTCGAATAATAAAGGCACACCGCATACATTTTGCTTGCAAATGCATTGTACAATTGCTCCTGGGCTTTTCGATTACCCTTTTTGCATGCCTTTACGATATCTGATAAGTCGATTGTCTCCACTCAATTTGTTTTCATCAATGCCAAAGAACTTCAAAGATAGTCATAAGCATGGTTTCATGATTAATTTGTCATATATTAATGGTTAAAAAGTGTTAGCTTTTAAGTCCAAGACATTATTCTGAAATTTCAATCTTGCTTAATAATTGAATACTTTGCCCCGAATAATTGTACTGATAAAATCCATCTTCGCCAATTAATAAAAGATTCCCGTTTAATGGAATTACATCGTACGCGAAAATATTTGGGAAATGTGCTATTTGATGATCATCAATACTTAAGGGATCGCTCACATCATAAACTTTTAATCCTGCACTTCCATCACATATGAAGAGCAAATTCCCATCTACACCAAGCCCATAAGGTCCAACCATTGGGTATGCTTCTATTAGTTTAGGGTTTCGATAATCTTTAATCGAAATGACATTTAATTCATTTACATTATTCTGACAATTGTTCCCCCCCCGTAAAGTAACATAGGCAATCGTATCCTGAATCACGACAGGATCACAACTGGTTACATGCCAAAATTGGCTCAGGTACATAGGTGAAACAGGAACCGAAATATCATAAATCAGCATTCCATTAGTTGTCCCGAAGAACATATGATCTCCCAAAATAAACATGGTTTCAATACCCCATCCGATCCCATTTGATTTTACTAGTACCGGTGACTTAGGAACGGAAATATTATAAATATGTAGATTCGAATTATCGACAATGTATAAGGTTGTCCCTGATATACCGAAACGGGCCATCGATCCTCCTACACCAACTCCACTGCTATTAATACCTTGAGCTGCTGCATCCATCATCGAAAATTCTCTCATCAACGGGTAATAATAAAAAGTGGGGCTTTGCTTAACTTTCTTCACTTCCCAGCCAATTACAACTCCTTTGTCTTCGTCAATCTGAGCTAGAGGATAATCCTCATCATAAGGCGGCAGTATGTAAGGTAATATATCCTCACTTCGATAAACTACTTTAATATCTGTTAAATTTGATAAATCGAGGGCCACCAAATCGATATAACTGTCGGTGTATAAAATTTGTCCTTTTATAGCAATATCAACGGTTCCTGGGATTTCAATAAAACTTATATTTTGAGGTGAACTTGGGTTTGAATTATCAATCACATGAATCCCTTTCATTTGTTCCACGATGAAAATGTAGTTGTCTTTAAAATACATTTTTCCGGGTTTTTTCAATTCCTGAGGTGCAACCTGTTTTACAGCCGACCGGAGTTCTTTATAACTCATGTAAATAGGACTATTTGCCATAAAGATTTCCGATATTTTATCGGTACATGAGTTCAATATCAAAGCTATTAGTATGATTAGATAATAGATGTGCTTTTTCATTTCTATCGTGTTTATTATTTGAATAATATTCCAAGCTTAATTTCCAGACGGTTCATATCAATTTCAAGTACTTTATCAAATTCTTCCCCTTCCTTGTCATAATTGAGTCGTTGAAATCTGTATGCGATGCTAAAGGTGATTCCTAAATTTTCGCTGAACATCGATTTTATGCCAACACCGGGGTTAATTAACCATCCACCTTTTGGCTTCATTATATCATAACCCGACCAAATTGAACTATAATAAATCAAATGATATCTTTCGGTTTCATTATCGAGAGGTACTGAATATCCCCCTTGAAAGAATATAAAAGGAGAAAGTTTTTGTGTACGAAAATAATAACGGGCATCTAGAACCAAAGGCAGATAACTCTCCTGCAAAAATTCTGCACCAAATCCAAAGCCTACGGCGATCTGATCAGTCACCCCATACCCATTAATCATCATGAATGAAAAAGGTGCTTTGTTCTCATTTTTTGTAGATCCGGCCAGGATTCCAAAATTTGTAGCATTGTAATATCCTTTATGTGAGAAAGTAGTTTCGCTTTTCTCTTCCTGGCCCTGAACTGCTGAACCAAACAGCATAAGAACCAATAAAATGTTTAAATTTTTCATTATTCCCGGTTAAAGTTTAACATATACTTTATAATGATGCAGCGATTGCAAATAGGTTGCGTTGGATCAATTTTTTTTGAATTGAAACTTTAGGGGATTTGACGTACTTTTGCAAACGAATTTAAGTTGTCACAATGATTGAACAAATTTTAACTAATTGCATTTCTAAAGCCTGTCTTGAGCTTTTTGGCACACAGCCTGAGGATCAGCAGATTCAAATTCAAAAAACCAAACGCGAGTTTGATGGTGACTTGACATTAGTGGTATTTCCACTGGTGAAAATGTCGAGAAAATCACCTGTAGATACAGCTAAAATGTTAGGAGAACACCTTCAAAACGAGTTGACAGAGATCGTTGGGTTTAATGTTGTTCAGGGTTTTTTGAATTTAGTTATTGCCGATGCATATTGGTTTGATTTTTTAAGATCACATGCCAATGATCAACAATATGGTAAATCAGAATCAAAAGCACAAGCACCGGTAGTGATTGAATTTTCTTCACCAAACACCAATAAACCATTGCACTTAGGTCATATTCGAAATAACCTTTTGGGCCATTCGGTTACAGCCATTGTTGAAGCTGCTGGTTATGATGTAAAGCGTGTGAATTTGGTGAATGATCGGGGGATCCATATTTGCAAGTCGATGCTGGCATGGCAGAAGTGGGGGCATGATATTACTCCTGAAAAAGCCGGTAAAAAAGGTGATAAATTGGTCGGTGATTTTTATGTCTTGTTTGATCAGAAAAATAAAATTGAAATTCAGAAATTGATTGAATCGGGCGTAGATCCAAAAGCGGCGGAAAAAGAATCTCCATTAATGATAGAGGCTCGGCAAATGCTTCAGAAGTGGGAGCAGGGCAATGAAGAAATCAGAAGCCTGTGGAAACGTATGAATGATTGGGTTTATAGCGGCTTCGATAAAACATATGCTCGCATGGGCATTCATTTTGATAAAACTTACCACGAATCGGAAACTTATTTATTAGGCAAGAGCCTGGTTGAGGAAGGATTGACAAAGGGCGTATTAATTAAAAAAGAGGATGGTTCGGTTTGGGCCGATTTAAGTGATTCCGGTATGGATGAGAAATTACTTTTACGCGCTGACGGGACTTCCGTTTATATGACTCAGGATTTAGGAACGGCTAAACTTCGTTATGATGATTATCGTGCCGGGAAATTAATTTATGTGGTTGGCAACGAGCAAAATTATCATTTTGATGTATTGAAAATAGTGTTGAAAAAGATCGGGTTTGACTGGGCTGATCGAATTAAACACTTATCGTACGGAATGGTTGAATTACCTGAAGGTAAAATGAAGAGTAGGGAAGGGACCGTTGTTGATGCTGATGAATTGATGGAAGAAATGTTTCAAACTGCAAAAAACCTCACCAATGAATTAGGTAAAGTTTCTGATTTCACCAAAAAGGAATCTGCGGAATTATTTGAAATGGTAGGATTGGGTGCTCTTAAATATTTCATCCTTAAAGTAGATCCTAAAAAGAATATGATGTTCAACCCTGAAGAATCGGTTGATTTTACAGGCAATACAGGGCCTTTTATTCAATATACGCACGCACGTATCAGTTCATTGTTGCGTAAGGCAAAGGAACAAGGAATTACATTTGAGAATGAAGCAGATTTTAATTTTGATTTGCACCCAAAAGAAATCCGTATCCTTCACCAATTGCATGAATATCCAAATACAATTGCTTTGGCAGCCGAAAACCTAAGTCCGGCGATGCTCTCGAATTATATTTATGATTTAGTAAGAGAGTATAATCAGTTTTATCAGGAAGTTCCAATTTTAAAAGAAACCGATCATGATAAAATGGTCTTTCGACTTCAATTATCCAAATTTACAGCGCAAGTCATTAAATCGGGTATGGAGTTGCTGGGAATACAGATGCCGGATCGGATGTAATCTTAATAATCGAAATACAGGAACGAAGAGCCTTAAACTCATAAAAATAAAAAGGGTGCCTCAACTTTCATAGCTAAGGTACCCTTCTTTTAGTTCTGATCTTTTATAAATGAAAGACCAGGTATTATATTACTACATCATTTTTTTTTTCAATAATTCTTTCACTGCTTCCTCAATTTGCTGGTCACGGCCTATGGCCATTATAGCGGGCTCATTGCGTACCATGATATCAGGTTCTGTTTGGTGATTTTCCAGGAATGGTTCACCTATTGGTCGCCATCCACCCATTGGGATTCCAAAGGTAATGGTCGGATCAATCTGATTTTCCCACCAAACAAAAGTTCCTGTTCCAGGAACAGGCATTCCTAATAATTTTCCACCTCCTTTTATCTTATATGCCACCGGAAACAAATGAGCATCCGAATAATTACTTTCGCCCATGACAACAATAGATGGCTTAATCCATCTGTTTCCGGGCTGATAACCCACATTTTGTCCGTGAGGAATAATATCCATGTATTTTTTCCCGGTCAAGAAATCGGAAAGCTGATCGTGCAAGTTGCCACCACCATTAAATCGGGTATCAACTATAAGTGCATCGGCCGAAAGGTGTTTTCCCAAAGCATCTTCGAAAACTGTTCTCATGCTTGCATCATTCATGCCGCGCACATGAACATAACCTAGTTTTCCTCCTGAAAGACGTTCGACTTCCGCACGGCGAGTTTCAACCCAACGGGTATAAAGCAGTTGGCCTTCGGCACCCAATGAAATTGGCTTAACAACCTCTTCCCATCGGGTATTATTAGTTGGATTGTACATTGACAATAATACATATTTATCTGTTTTTCGGTTTAAAAGCTGATAAAAATCTATTGAAGGGGTAATCGCTTCTCCATCAATTTTCTCAATAATATCATTGCTTCGGATCTTGGATTTAGCATTGTTAAGCGGCCCACCTTTAATTACTTCAGCAACTTTTAGCCCATTTCCCAGATATGCATCATCGTATAAAAGGCCCAGCGATGAAGTTTGATCCCCATTTTCGATTCTGTTACGATAGCTTGCACCGGTGTGAGATGCATTTAATTCGCCCAACATTTCGCTCAACATTTCAGCAAAATCATAGTTATTGTTTATATAGGGTAAGAATTTTTTGTATTCGGTATAATAATAATCCCAATTCACACCTTGTAAATCTTCAACATAAAATTTCTCCCTAACCTGTCGCCAACTATGATCATAAATATAAGCACGTTCATCCGCTTGTTTTAACAACATCTCACCATTGGTTCTGATTGATTTGCTCTTACCATCCGATGTGGTAACTTTCATGGCTTTTCCATCTGCTAAAATGAATAAAAACTTTCCATCAGCAGAAATTTCCATGCTTACGCTGTTGGCACCAATTTTTGTGAATAATTTGGTTTCTTTTTTTCGCAAATCAGTCATCCACAAATCGTTTCTACCCTCAAATCGGGTTAAATAATAGAGTTTGTCTCCTTCTTTTGAAAGTACGCCATCACCTATGCTTGAGGTATTAACCGTAAGCTTTTGTTTTCGATCACGTAAGTTTTCCCAGTCAAATATCAGGTCTTTAACCTCTTTTGAATCTTTCTCTATAGCAATTGGTTTTTTATCTTTTTTATCTGCTTCGGGTTTTTTCTCCTCTTTTTTATCTTTCTTCTCTTTTTCTTCAAGCAAAGCAAAATCTTCTTCTGATAATTTAAATCGGTCAAAGCTTTCTTGTGTGAAAAACATGCCAAAAATATCTCGGAAGGCAATTCGGTCATTTTCCGACTTGGTGCCTTCACGAGAAGAAAACCAAATCATCATTTTACCATCCATGGCCCATTTTGGTCCACCATCGGAGTATCCGCTTTGCGATAGGTTCATGAGTTCACCTTTACCCGAAGCACTAATCAATCCTACTTCGCCATCCATAACACGTTCGGGTTGTCCGAATTCAACCAAAAACCATTTACTGTCGGGCGACCACTGATACCATTGATCTCCGTCTGAATAGGAATAATTGTATTTAGCAGGCAATATGGTTCGTGATTGTTTACTCGCCAAGTTAACTACTTTTAAAGTAGTCCGATTTTCAAGATAAGCCACCTCTTTTCCATCAGGTGAATAAGCGGGCTGAAATTCTTCAGCCGGAGTGGCGATAATGGTCTCTTCTTTTAACAACGTTGAAGTATAAAAATAAGGTTCTTCTGCTCTCACAATTGATTTGGAATATACATTCCAGCTTTTATCGACTTCGGCTGCATAAACCAATGATCGACCATCGGGACTGAAGCTGACACTGCGTTCCTGCCATGGTGTATTTGTAATCCTTTTGGTAGTACCGTGTTCTATACTGCTCACAAAGATTTCGCCTCTGAAAACATAGGCAAACTCTTGCCCGTTAGGCGAAAGGCTTGCATCGGTAAAGCCAGCGCTCACCGGTACGATTTTATCCAATGTACCTCGTCCATCATAAGCTATTTGAATATTAATTTTTTTGGGCTCATTACCTGAATCCATTGTATAAATTTCTCCTTGATAGCTAAAGCAGAGGGTATTGTCTTTTGAACTGGTTAAAAATCGGATCGGATTTTTAGTAAAATTCGTTATGGCAGTATTTTTAGAGGGATCGCTCAGGGAGCTTTTATGGATATTGAAAGAACCGCTTTCTTCTGATAAATAATAAAAATCATTATTGTTACTGTCGAAAACCGGATTTCTGTCCTCTCCTTTAAAATTAGTCAGCATTTTAAAATTCTTAGAGTCCATATCATAAACCCATATATCACGGGTGATAGCAGAGGTATGGTGTTTTCTCCAAATGTTTTCATAACCTTTTATATCATGAAAAATTAATTTTTTACCGTCGGGGCTAAAGGTTGCATCGATGGCAGGCGAGGTAATGATTTGAGAAACCCGGCCACCTTCTATAGGAACACTGTAAAGTTCGGTAAGGGTTCCCATCGGAAATTGAACATTGGTGTGCAAATCCTGACGAGCTGCCGAAAAAACAATTTGTTTGTCATCAGGAGTAAATGCGCTGGGAATTTCAGCATTTGAATGAAACGTTTTTCTTACTGCTTCGCCGCCGTTTGCAGGCATCATAAATACATCAAAATTACCGTATCGATCGGATGCGAAAGCAATATTTTTACCGTCGTGACTCCAAACCGCCCCATATTCATAACTGTCGCTCATATTAAGTGGAACGGCTGTACCGCCCGAAGCAGCCACTTTATAAATATCTCCTTGATAGTTAAACAAAATGGATTGACCGTTTGGTGAAATGGCAGGATATCTTAGCCACAGTGGGTTTTCCTGTGCCAAAAGAGGCACTGAAATAATAAACAACAAACCGCTTATTATTAAATTCGTGATTCTTCTCATAATAAATTTATTTAGATTATACTGTGTTTCAAATATAGGAAAATCTATTATGATATTTAACTATTCTAAAGTCAAGTTTAAAAAATTAAGGTCTTGAGCAGATCATAAAAACAGTTTCAATTTATGTTACCCGTAACAAAATTGAATGCAAAATTTGCTAATAATATTAATACCGTCTATCCGTTTTCGATAATGTTATTAGTAGTATCAAGGCTTGCACAGGATTTCATTAATTCATGAATGAATATGGGAAACAGAATGAGTGCAATAAGACTCGTGAAATATCCGACAAAAGGTATAAGACTAATGATGCAAAGAATAAGAATCAAGTTTCCTAATACACTGGATTGGTGGATGGAAACATTTTTTGCTGTTGCGATGGCATTGAGATCTTTGGATATTTTTCCGTACGAAAGAAATGCCCAGTAAAAGTTATAGAATGGGATGAACAAATATCCAATAGCTTGCCCCGGTGTTTTAATCGTTGGAATTAGGTTCAATCGTTTTGATTCGTTGATTGAAAATTGCCATACCCTGTAAAACATGATTAAAAACAAGATTTGCGCAATCATTATAACGATCAGTCCAATGATCAAAAAAATCAAAACCGAATTTCGGTCCGTATTATCAAAAGAGTTTTGAGCACCGATTAGACCTGCCATCCCAATCAAATATGGAATAATGCCGATCACTAATAAAATAACATACACAATGAAATTTCCAAATTTCTTTAATGAGAGATTTGAATGTTCCGATATGCTTTGTGTCAGGTTTCCAATTTTAATGACACCAACAATCAGGAATGTGTATGAAAAGATGGATAGAAACATTCCAATACGCCCGTAAATCTGATAAAAATTTGATAACTCTTCTGATTTTACAATGATTGGAACTAATCTCCACAGAAGAGAATTTAAAAACTCTATACCAAATCCAATGATAAAATAAATCCCATTCGCGGATTTTAATTTTATAAGACAAAAAATAAATAGAACAAGGCTCATAAATGGATATGCCCATTGTTCGATAAATTGAAAAATTTCCATATTGATTCCTCCAAAATTAAGTGAATGATTAATAAATATTTCTATTTAATACTATATGTCAAATAACATTTTCTTAATGCCCAAATAAGGGAATGAGAAATTAGCATGCAAAATGCAATAACAAAAAGACTTGCTCACCACAATCGCTTAATTCATTTATATAGGTACCTTCTTTTAAAACACCAATATTCAGAAATCGTGTACAGTTCTTGTAATCAAATCTTTTATCGATTCGTAAAAAACCGATCTAATCTTCTACAATTTAGGAAAGCTGAAAATCTTTGATCAATAAATTCAATTCCGGGTAAAAAGATTTTCAGGTTAAAAATAGAAAAAAAAATATATCCCGATAAAAAAACACCTGATATTTTAGACTGCCACAATAAGAAATTTCAAAATCCTAATACACATAAGCCTTATCATGATCTGAAATTAAGTTTTGTCAATGAAATTTGTAATTTACCTGCCATAATTCAGTTTGATAAATTTGATCAGTGAGAGTATGATTTTGATTCTAAAAATCATTTAGCCGAACTTTTTTCTCTTAACCTGTAAAAAATTCCGGCACTTATCCAAAAAACATCCTCGTTATCATCCGTAATCCAGCAAGTAAAAAAAGGTACTTGCCATCCGGCGAAACATAAGGAAACCGTTGCCCTTGATCAGTATTAATGGTTGTACCTAAACTAAGAGCCTCAGTCCAACTTCCATCTGCTTGCCTGAAGCTTATAAAAATGTTTTGGACCGAGTTGAGACTAGTGGAACAGAATAGCAGATAGCTCTCATCAATTATTACAAAAAATAATTTTTTTATTTAACCAACCGATATATCGGTTAATATTTCAAATATTTTTTTAACATTCTTAGTAATAAAATCCTATCTATTGGCTTCGATATGTAATCATCGCAACCTGCCGCTAGTGCTTTTTCCCTGTCGCCGGGCAAAGCATGCGCCGTTTGTGCGATAATTATGATGTCTTTGTTAAACTGTCTGATTTGTTGAGTTGCTTCATACCCATTCAAAAAAGGCATTTTAATATCCATTAAAACCAAATCAATATCCTGATTTGATTTGCATATTTCTACGGTTTCCGAACCATCTTTTGCCCAAACTAAGTTTAAATCAAGATTTTCGAGTATGACCTCAAAGAGCCTGTAATTATATTCCTCATCTTCAGCTATTAAAATGGTAAGCATCTGTTTAGATTTATTGTCCTCATCAATTAGTTCATCTGATGATGAAATTCCTATGACCCTTTTAAAGGGAATCGAAAAGTAGAAGGTAGAACCCTTGCCAAGCTCCGATTTTAACCATATTTTCCCACCAAAAAGATAAGCATATGCTTTTGAAATGGTCAATCCTAAACCGGAACCCCCAAATTCACGCGTAGAATTACTTTCGACCTGTCGAAAACGATCAAATATGACTTCAGCCATTTCCGGTGAAATACCAATACCTGTATCCTCAACAAAAAATTCAAGATTATTATCCTTTATTTCATATCCGAAATTTACATGCCCTTTTTTCGTAAACTTTAAGGCATTACTTAGCAGATTTGTGAGTACCTGAATTAATTTTGTTTCATCTGTAATGATTAATATTTCTTTATTTATCAGGGGATTTTTTATTTGAAAAGAAATATTTTTCTCCTGAAATTGGGTAAAAAACTGATCATTGATTATTTCACAAATATTGCTAATGTTAACCTGACTTTCATGAATCTTTTCCTGTCCGGCTTCAATAGTTGCTATACTAATGATATCTGTTACGATGGAAAGTAATTGGTTACTGCTTTTTATTATCACTTCGGTGAAGTGCTTTCGGCTTTCATCCGATAGTTCAGGATCGTTCAAAAATTCAGAGAAACCAATAATCGCATTCATTGGAGTTCTGATCTCATGTGAGATGTTGTTTAAAAAAGCAGTTTTTAATTGATCGCTCTCTTCAGCCTTTTCCTTTGCTACAATCAGGTCCATCAATGCTTTTTTACGTATGGTTATATCTCTTGTCACCCCAAATACTCCATTTGGTTTGCCTTTTTCATCAAATAATAAAGATGCTTTAGTTTCAGTCCATACCGTACTGCCATCTTTTCGGAACATTTCCAACTCTAGAACCACTGGTTCAGTCAAGTAATTCGTAACGAATTGACCACTTTGAATCTCTTTTTCAAATGTTGATATTACAAGTTTTAAGGATTTAGGGGTGAAAACATTCTCAATTTTTAGGTTAATAGCTTCTTCTGGCGTGTATCCTATCAAATGGTTAACTGCAGGACTGACGAAAGTCTGCTTTAAATTCAGGTCGAGTATAACAGTAACATCAGATGAATTGTTGACTAATAAGCGGTAAAGAGCTTCGCTTTTTTCAAGGGCCAATTGCTTGTTTTCAAGTTCATGATATTGATATGCACTGGTTAACAAAGATGGTAACCTGAAAAGATAATTAGGTCGTTTTACCAGATATTCGTCTACTCCTAAACGCAATGCTTCGATGGCAATTTCTTCATTACCCTGACCGGTAACAACGACAATTGCTACAGCCAATTTGCGTTCCCGGCGGATAATTTTTACAAATTCCAGTGCATCGATGCCTGATAATCGATAATCTAACAGAATGATACAATATTTGCAAGGATCGTCAGAAGTTAAGGGTAGTTTCTTAAGGGCTTCTTCTGCGCTTGTCACCGCAGTGATAAGGAAATTTGGTGCATAACTCTTAAAATGACGTTGTGTAAGTTCGATATCGGACTTATTATGCTCAACATAGAGTACGGCAATTTTGCGATTACTGATTTTCTGTTTTTTTTCGAAGTTCTTTATAGCCAAAGTAATAGAGTCCGGCAGGGATTTAAGGTAATTTGTTTTTTTTGTAAGATAGTCATCCGCTCCGGCTTTTAGAGCTGCCACAGCAGATTCTTCGTCGCCTGAACCCGTTAAAACAATGACAGTACAATTTATGTTTTTTTCCCGAAGCTCAACCAAAAATTCCAATCCATTCCCGTCGGGGAGATGCATATCAATCAGAGCCAAATCATATTCCTTGTCTTTTTTAAGTCTTTTCCTTGCTTCTGATAGGGTATCTGCATGAATGATTTCACAATCCTTAAATGTTTGGGTTAATTTTCTGGTGGTCAGATCGGTGTCGGTCGAATTATCTTCTATATATAATATTTTCATAAAGCATCTTTATTTAAAGTGTAATTATTAGCCCGATTAAGAACTTAATTCGTTATAAACTCTCCAATAGAGATCAATTTGCGCCGCTACTTCAATAAATTTATCCAGCTCTACAGGTTTTACGATGTACGAATTAGCTCCTAATTTATATGCAGTTTGAATATCTTTACTTTCGGCTGATGTGGTTAAGATGATAACAGGAATGGTTTTATATAACTCATGTGATTTAAATTCCTTGAGTACTTCAAGTCCGTTATAACGCGGAAGGTTAAGGTCGAGTAGGATCACGATAGGGGTGGGCTCACCTTCATCCCATTTTTGAATCCAGTTCAGCGCCTCTTCACCGTCACGTGCAACTTCTATCTTATTTTTAAGGTTATTCTTCTTAAATGCTCTCAGGGTCAGATCAATATCTACCGGATTGTCTTCAACCAAGAGGATCGGTTTTTCATAACTTATTGTTGCCATTTGATTCTATTTTTGGTATTTCAATATAAAATGTTGATCCTTTTCCTACTTCACTTTCGGCCCAAACTTTTCCATTTAAGCGTTCAATGGCTTTTCTGACCATTGCCAGACCAACTCCCGTACCTTCATAATCTTCACTGCGGTGCAGCCGCTGAAATATCTCAAAAATCCGATCATGAAACTTCATATTGAATCCAATTCCGTTATCTTTCACAAAGATAGTGTGTGTTGAGTCATGATCCTGATAACCAATTTCTATTTTCGGATTAATTTGCTTTTGCGTGAATTTAAATGCATTTTCAATCAAATTCCTAAGAGCCAGATTCAAGCCGGCCTTATCTGTATATATTTCGATTTCAGGGATGGTTGTGGTAATCTTAAAATTGTTGAAGATTTTTTCGGAAGTTTTGTTTAGAACTAAAGTTTCAATGAGATTTTTGATATTGACTTTCGAAGGACGTAAAGTTTGCCGTTCCAATCGTGAATACTCCAGTAAATCGTTGATCAACTGATTCATCTGCATGGCACTTTCACGAATTGTCCGTAAAAAGCGTTTACCTTCTGCATCGAGTTTACTTTCATATTCTTTGAGCAGGATCTGGCTGTAACCATCAATCCCGCGAAGAGGGGCCTTCAGGTCATGCGATACGGAATAAGTAAATGTTTCAAGTTCTTTGTTTTTGGCCCCAAGCAATTTGGAATTTTTTTCTAATTCGACGGATTTTTCATTTAAATCTTCCACTAAATTTAAAAGTGCTTTCTGGCTATTTAAAAGTTCTGATGTTCTGACTCGAACCCTTTGATCAAGTTCCTGGTTTATTTTTTTAATTTTTTCCTCTGCATTTTTCCGTTCTGTAATGTCTTGAACTGCTCCATATATACCTATCAATTTATCTTCTTTGTCGTTCCAAGTAGGGTTGGCATAAACCCTAACCCATAACAGCGTACCATTTTTGTGATAAGTACGAACCTCAGTTATTACTTTTTGGTTTTTATGAAGTTTTTCCATGTCCAGGTCGTCCTTCCCTAAGTCGTCGGGATGCAAAGTTTTTCTCCAACCTCCTAAGGCTATGTATTCATCAAGTGAATAACCGGTAATGTTTTCAAAGGCACCGGCAACCCAATTGAGTTGGATCTTTCCTTCATCATTTAGGATGGATGTGAACATATAATCGGAAGTAACTCCGGAGATAAGCCGATATTTTTCTTCACTCTTAAGTAAAGCTTTTTCCGCTGTTTTTCTTTTCGTTGCTTCTTTTAATACAGTTCTGGCTTTTGTGAAGAAGTAAAAATAGACCAGTATAATGATGATGAGTACCGAGAAAAGAAGGATTAGTCGGTTTTGGAAACCTGCAATGGTTTTATAAACCTCTGTTTTTGGAATAGAGATTAAAATTGTCCAGTAAGTATTTCCCAGAGGAATTCTATAAAAAACGACATGCTTTTCACTATTATCAAATGTTTCTGATTTATCATGAATACAATTTAAGTACCCAAAATTTTCTTTTTTAATTTCTTCAATTAATTTTATGACAGTGGGATCATTATTCGAAACATCCACGATTGAGGTGCCTATATGTTCATAATATGGACAATATATTTCTATATTATTTTCACTTAACAAGAGTGCATACCCAAATTCCCCACGTTTTATGTTTTCGAGATAGCGTTTCCCAATTTTATCAATGGCAATAAGCACCGCCAGGCTGCCATTAAATAAATTATCTTTAAAAACAGGGATATGAATCGCGATTGCCAGATATCCCTGAACGGACATGAATACATCACTGATTACCGGTTTCTGTGATTCGATTATTTCATGAATATGTCTCTGATCAGATATGTTTTTCCCGATAACCTCATTGTTCTCGGGGTAAGTTGCTATGATTATTCCATTTGAGTCAGTTCTGGTTATGGCTTCGATTTGTTCGGCACTGTTCTCATAATATTTTTTTAGTAATTCTTTGCCTTGTTCATCGAAATCAATAATGCCAGTGAAACGCGATAAGAAGGTCAATTCTGATTTACAATCATCCATATAATCGAGAATTCCCCTGGATGCTGCTTTCGCAATCATTATTTGTTCAGAATTGAACTGGGCAATGGTTTTATTTCTTACTTCCTTATAGATAGCGAGTATCAGTAATAAAAAAATAATTAATAATATCGGGATAAAAAAGAAGCGTCTTAAATATCTCATTTGTTAAAGTTATTAAGCAGTATTATGTAGTATTTTTATGTAGTTTATTAAAACAATTTAATGATTTAATGAATGAGGGATTTTTTAATAATACAATATACGATTTTTTATGTAACAGATACAATGCTTGGAAGAAATTAAAAAACTCTTGCTTTATTTATTATTTAAATTTCAAGGTATTTAGAATATGTTTTACCCAGATTTATTGATAAATTTTCGGGAATTGCAATTTTTTTGATGAAATGTAAAAATCATGGAAATTGAGTGTAGATTTGCAGTGTGAAAAAAAATGTAAGCGCAATAGTTTTAGTTAATTTCCTGGTTCTTTATGGCTTAAGTCTAAGTTTGTTCGATAGCCAAATTATTGGTTCCGACAATTCTTCTGCTAAAAACCAACCTTGCGAAAATGAAAGTTATTATGCAATAAACCCTCTGGATACACTCCGTCATTGTATTAAAACGGAGAATCTGGTCGATGGATTTAATAACCTGCCGGTTACTGCATTAAAAAAACACTTTAATGCCTTTTCAACAAAGATAAAAACTGCCGAATTATTTCATATAAATGAATTTGCAAAGTATATTTCTTATACAAAAAACGCTGTCATTGATTTTGAGCAATCAGATATTATTTATCCCTTCCATTTTTTTTTGTAAAACAATAATCCTTCAGATGCTTTGGTAAACAAAGCGATTTAACTATTTGAACAGATGACATCTATCATAATATAGATGAATTTGTTGTATTAATATTTTACAAAGTTTAAAACAATAAAAAAATGGAACTAGGAACAATCATTACGGGCATCATATTATTGTTGGCGTTTGTTTTGCCAATCGTATTTTTAAATAAGAAAAGTTCGAAAAAAGGAAAACAATTTTCTTCAGAGCTTATTAATTTTGCGCTTAAAAATAATTGCAAAATATCAGAGCATGAACTTTTTAATAATATGGCTTTAGGCATAGATAAGGAAACACATCAATTTTATTTTGTAAAGAATTCTGCGAATAATAAAATAAAGCATAAGATCGACTTACTGGAAATTCAAAAGTGCAGAATAGTGAATACAAGTAGAAATATTAAATATAAAGGCGAAAACCATAGAGTAATTGATAGACTGGAATTGGCTTTTATATCCCGCGATAAAAGTAAAGCTGAAATTTTTCTGGAGTTTTACAATACGGACACTGATAGTACCGCACTTAACGGAGAACTCCATCTAATTGAAAGATGGTTTAAAATTATTGATGAACAGTTAGCAAAAGTAACTCAAGAAAATCATAAGGAACAACTTGCTTAAAACATAATTGGGCTGTCTGAAAAAACATGATAAATGTTAGATTAAGCTTACGCCAAAGCCGGCTGGTGCTCGATGTGACAAGATTTAGATCGTGTTGGCTTTTTAGACAGCCCCTTCTTTTCTTAGGGGAGTAGGATTAAGTCAGACGAGAAATTTAATAAAACCATTAATTCAACTCTGGTCTGATGAACTCATCATTCATCACCCATAACTCCCGCCCGAACGTTCCGTTCGGAACGGGCGGGCATAACCCATAACTCATCACTTATAAATCATAACTTTAATAATAAGTAGTCTATCGCCACGACTTTATGAAAAACAAAGAGATAATGCCGAAAATCTCAAGTCGGCCCAAAAGCATATTAATAGTAAGTATAAACTTCCCTAAATCAGGGAGTCCGCTAAAGTTACCCATTGAACCTACCTGACCGAATCCGGGACCAACATTACCAATTGTGGTTACCGAACTTGAGAAGGCAGTCATCATATCTACATTAAGGAAGGATAGCAGTAAAGTGGTTATAAATATAATAAACAGGTAAAAAATAATAAATACCATGGTGTCTTTTTCAATGTCTTCATCGATTGCTTTACCCCCAACTTTTAGCAAAAATACCGCACGAGGGTGTTGAATCATTTTAACATGTTTAACAATGGCTTTGAAAAATATCCAAACCCGGTCGAATTTCAATCCACCGGAAGTTGAACCTGCCATGGCACATTGGATGGTAAAATAGATGAGTATTAATTGAGCAAATCCTGGCCATCCAACTGAATCAGCGGTTGCAAATCCTGTGGTGGTCCCTACAGAAATGACCTGAAATGCAGCATATCTTACAGATGTCCACCAGGGATATGTGCCGTTAAAATATAATTTTAATGAAACCAAGGTAACGCCCACAAAAAGGAATATCAAAAATGCCCTCGTTACTGAAGATTTGAAAATGTTATTGCTTTTCCCTAAAATTGTGTTGAATATCAATCCAAAGTGAAGACCTGATAGGATCATAAAGACCATCAGAATAATTTCGATAGGAACACTATTAAAGTAGGCAATGCTGATGTTTTTAGTCGAAAAACCACCTGTTGCAATGGTTGCGAACGAATGATTAATGGCATCAAAAAGGCTCATTCCGGCAATCATCAAAAAAACGGTTTCTAGCAATGTCAACCCAAGGTATACATATAATAATATTCTTAGAATTTCTTTGGCCCTGTATTTAAAATCAGCTTTAGCCAGTTTCGACATTTCTGTGTTTAACAGGGTTAACTTTGAAGTGTTTGATTTCGGGAGAATCAGGAGTGTAAATAAGATAATTCCAATTCCACCTATCCAATGAGTTGATGACCTCCAAAAAATTAAACTTTTTGGAAGCACTTCTATATCAGTAAGAATAGTTGATCCTGTAGTTGTAAATCCTGAAACACTTTCGAACCAGGCATTTATGACTGAAAATTCGCCTCCCCACAATATATAAGGCAGTGCACCCACCACACAAGTGGTTATCCAGCCAAACACAACGATGGTAATCCCTTCTAATATGGATATATAACTAGTTTGCTGGACGTAAATTATTGGTAAAAGACCAAATATTAATGCAATTAGCGTGCTATACAATAATGAAATATCTGTCGGTTCGGAAAGGAACAGCGCTAATAGAAATGAAATAAATAAAAATACCGCATTAAATATCAGCACCAAACCGATGTACCGTAACACAATTTCGAACCTCATGATTAATAGGTTTTTTTAAATCTATAGATCAGACTTTGTATTTCTTTTTCAAGTTCTTTAAATTCATCTTTTGTTACAATTCCTGCTTCGAAACTTTGAGTTTGGGAAGTGTGCCTTTTTAAAGATTGGATGATGTCAACAATTGGTTTTACATAATACCTGCTGATGAAAAAATTGAACATGACCAAGAATACAAGAGAGGCAATTATGGCTACAATCCCGGGCATGATTGCTCTACGTGCTTTTTCTTTTAATTTTGTCGATTCCTGATACATGCTCTCCTGATTTAAGATCATCAGAGCCCGTACGTCATTTTTTGCAGCCAGAAAATAGTTATGTAAGTCTGTGAAATACCAATCGATACTATTTTCCTTAGCGGTCCCAACTATAGGTGGTTCCCACCTTTCTTTAAATCTTAAATAAGATTGATCTATTTGTTCGATATACTTATCTTCATTGGTTTCAGTAATATTATTTTTTGCAATGTTGAAAGCAGCTAAAAATAAACTATCGGCCGAATCCAATATTTCACGTCCTTTCTTCCAATGACCTGATAATAACAACAGAATGCCACTATCTTCTCTTTCCAGTGCTTCAAGCATTGTTTTTGAGGCCTCGATGGTTTTGTAATTGTCATCAATTAATGCTGTAACCGATTTACTTAATCGTGAAAATTCATAAATCGACACAATCCCTGCAATGACGAGCATCATAATGATAAGGATAAAGCCCGAAAGAATTTTGAATTTTATTTTCATACCCATACTTATTATCTGATTTACTGTTCTTTATGCCTATTGTAGGATTAAATTAAAATATTCTTGCTTAAAACTAAATCTCACTTGTTTTGCAACATTAAAGATCAAATATAATTTTAAATCTGCAAAAAATATAAATCATTCAAATTATTATGTGATCATTGATGATGAAGCATTAGCTTTTTCCCTTAATAATGATTTTCTTTTTCTTGAATCAGTTATCAATGACATTGCCATGATAATACTGGTTGCAATGATGACCACAAATAAAACGCCACTTTCAATCCCTGCATTTTTAAGAGAATCTGGAATAGCAAAAAATAAAAGTATTGATATCAATCCTCTTGGTGCAATAAAAACCTGGGGGTAAATATCTTTTCTTTCAACGACTGCAAAAAGCAAAAAGCGCAGCATATAAGCAACTGCTAGAAAAGTAACACTGATAATCCATACCCTCCAGCTTATAAGAGAAGCGAGAGGCAATGTCATCCCGAATACTACAAAAAAGAAAGTGCGAACCAGAAAAGAAGTTTCAATAGTTATCAAACGAAATTCTTTATATACTTCATCTATTTTATCGTCATACAACCAATCTTCCAATTTTTTGAAAAGCAAAACTTTATGATTTCGAAGGAGTAAACCGAAAAGAAGAATGATGATTAGGGATGAAAGATGAAACATTTTTCCGATTGAATAGAGTAATATCAGAACTGCAAGAAACAGAAAAAATTTTGCATCCCCTTTTATATTTTGAATGATATACAGTAAAACATAGCTTAATACTGCAGAGATAGAAAGGGTCATTAAAATATTCCCGCCAACCGTAAAACTCAACCTGCTAACACCTTCAACATTCATATTTTCTATGATCAGATAAAAAACCATAATGCCCAGTATGTCCGAAAAGGTACTCTCGTAAATCATAAATTCCTTTTTGTAATTAGAGAGGTTGGTAACACTTGGGATTATGATGGCACTACTTAGAATAGAAACGGGAATGGCATAAATAATGGAAGATAGCGTGCTGACATCGGGTATGAAAAGCTTGATGACAAATGAAAGTGCAAAGGAGGTAAGCCCGAGTGATAAAGCTGCGATGGTAAACGATTTCCAAATGAGTGGCCATTTGGACCAACTAAGTTCCAAGTCGAGCGCTGCTTCAAGAACGATCATGATCAATCCAATGATTCCTAAAATTTCCAGAATGCTATATAATTCGGCCTCAATTTTAAAATGTTCAAGCAATTGCTGAATCCCAACACCTAGCAAAATTAGGAGCAAAGCGCTTGGGATGCTTGTCTTTTTAGCAAGGGAGCTGGCAAAAAACGAAAGGATTATTACGATACAAAGCCCAATCAGAAATAAATATGAATTCATAAAATGCTATTTTGATCAAGATACAAAAAATAATTAACCTCTTTTTTCGATTTCCTCTAACCTTGATAGGTCAGTAATCCGGATATCTTTATTATTTAATTGTAGTATGCCTTCCTTTTCAAACTCCTTTAAGAATTTAATGGCACTTTCGGTTGAAATTGACGCAAAATCTGCAATATCCTGTCTGCTCAAATATTTAAATACTTCTTCATTCGTAAGTTCTTCTGAGGACAGATAGATTAATGTTGAAGCTAATTTGCCACGCATCTGTTTATAGGAAATGCTTTTTATAATTTCGTATAGGTGATGTTCGTTTTGTATGTTTCGTGAAGTGATGTGCATTGCAAAATCAGGCTTTTCAATTAACAAACGGCTTAAAGCTGTTTTATCAATCATGCAAATGGTAGAATCTTTCAGGGCCAGTGCCGAATAATGATATATGTTTTCTCCAAAAACAGAAGAGAAAGCCAAAAAATCTCCTTTCTTAGCTAATCGCAGATTGATTTGTTTATCATAGCCGGTTTGAAGATAAACTTTTACCAGTCCGTCAATGATGTACATGACATAGGGAGAAAAAGCCCCTTGTTTGAACAGGTTTTCACCTTGTAGATAATTGAGTTGTTTCTTTTTACTATTGATAGAATCAAATTCTTCATGGTACAGCTCATGGAAACAACATCCTGCACCACTCATCTTATTTTCTGCACTCATTAAATTTTATTAATGGAATTTTATAAAATGCAAAAATACGATTCAGTTCCGAATATGTAAGTGTTTTTTTTATTGGCTTTTAGCTGTTAGCTCTTAGCCTTTCGATTTTTACTTCTCACAACTTGCATTTTGAAAATACTGCTTATTACTAACAGCTAACAGCCAATAACCAACAGCTAAAAGCTATCTATAAACTGAAATTTGACAGGAATTATGCCATCAAATGATAGTCCAATTCATGAACTCTCCGATGCCTTATTTCTTGTGAGGTATTTGGTACTGATCTAATTTTGCCAAAGAAAATAAATCGTGATAAGTGACAAATGATGAATGACAAATGATGAATGACAAATGATGAGTGATGAATGATGAATGATGAATGATGAATGATGAATGATGAAACAATTACTATCTAACATCTAAAGTCTTGAATCTAATATCTTGTGTCTTGAATCTTGTATTTAAAATTTAAAAATGAAGCGAGTAGCTATTCCGGTTGTAAATGAAAAATTGAGCGAGTATTTCGGTCAATGCAGTCATTACGAAATATTTGAAATAGATGGGAAGCACATCAAACGTCATAATATGGATGTTTCACCCATGAATGAACTGGCTGATTTGCCAACTTGGACAATTTCTCAGGGTATTACAGATATCATCGTACATAAAGTGGATAAGCGGATTATTACCTTGTTCCTGGCACATAAGATTAACCTTTTTGTCGGCGTAACCGTTGATTATCCACAAAATTTAATCGAGGAATACCTGAGTGGCAAATTAAGATCGAACAACAACATTATAAACGAAATAACCCAATAAGATTATGACTAAGATACTGTCAAAAAATCGTATTTATATTCTCATAGTTCTTGGAATAATGATTTATGCAGGGGTAAGTCGATATCATATTTCGTTATGGTGGGTTATTGGTTTTGGTGTTTTCGTTGGAATTATTTGGGGAAAGGTTTTTTGTCGTTGGATGTGCCCTATCGGGTTGATGATGGAGTTGATGATGAAACTAAGCCCCGACGACACTTTTAAAAATATGTACCAGTATCACAAAATCGGTTGTCCGATCGCATGGATTTCAGGCTATTTAAATAAATTCTCGTTTTATAAAATTCAATTTAATCAAGATAGTTGCAAAAATTGTGGGCTTTGTGATAAAGCCTGCTATTTGACCAATATCGATCAAAAGAAATTTAGCTTATATAAACCCCAAATGATAAATCCGGCAATAAATTATAGTTGTTCGAAATGTCTAAGTTGTGTTGCCGAATGCCCGAACGGAAGTTTAAGTTACAAACCATTGATCCCCTTCATCAAAACAAAGATTTATAAATAATCAATAAAAAATCAAAAATAAATATTAACAAATAATCATTTAGAAATTATGAAATTACTACAAACAAATATTCATGAGATTGAAACAGCAAGTGAATTGGAAAAAATCATCAATGAAAACGAAAATGTAATGGTATGTTGTGGACGCATGGGGCCAATGTGTATCCCTGTTTACGAATTGATGGAAGAATTGGAAGAAGAACGTGAAAATGTGAAATTCTATACCATGGCATTTGATAATCCGCAAGCAGCACCTATCCGAAATGCAACTCAAACCCGTGGATTTATGGGAATTCCTTTTACCATGTATTATAAAAATGGAAAAGTGATAGAGGCCACTTCAAGCATACAGAGCATGAAGCAAGTGACCAATATATTAGATGAGCATTTTTCATCTTAAATTTTTAGTATTGATTTTTGAAGAGTCATTATAGAGTAACATAAAAGCGGATTATTAAAAACTAGTTAAAAAGTGCAAATTTTAGATCATAAATAATGGACACAACATACGATGTAATCATACTGGGTGCCGGAGCAGCCGGATTAAGTGCCGGAATTTATACCTCTCGGGCCAGGTTGAGTACCCTGATCCTGAATGAAGGAGCAGTAGGTGGCCAAATGGTGCTTACTCACGAAATTGCCAATTATCCGGGTGTTGAAATAACTAACGGATACGCGTTGGCCAATATTATGAAAAAGCAGGCCAAGGATTTTGGGTGTAAAATTAAATCGAATGTAAAAATTGCGAATTATGATTTTAGTGGTGATTTAAAAACCATCAGCCTTAACGACGGTAGAAGTTTTCAGGCAAAATCTGTGATCTTAACCCCGGGTGGCAGGCCACGAAACCTAAACATTCCGGGTGAGGACCAATTTAAGGGAACAGGGATTTCATATTGTGCAACCTGTGATGGTGATTTTTTTACGGATAAAGAAGTTGTTGTTGTTGGTGGAGGTAATTCGGCGCTGGAAGAAGCGGTTTCGCTGACCAGGTATGCTACAAAAGTTACTATTGTTCATCAGTTCGATCAATTTCAGGCATTTAAACATGCCATCATCGAAGCACAGGAAAACCCTAAAATAAATTTCATTATGGAATCGGAATTGAAGATGTTTTCAGGGAACGGGAAGTTAAATGCAGTTCAAATTGAGCATCTACCAACCGGGAAAGTTTCAGAAATGAAAACCGATGGTGCTTTCATTTTTATTGGATACTTGCCAAATACAGAAGATTTGCACGGTGTTGTTGATTTAAATAACAGGGGAGAGATTGTGGTGGATACTGACATGAAAACCAATGTGCCTGGAGTTTTTGCAGCCGGGGATTGTATCGTTAAAAAATATCGGCAGGTAACCACAGCAGTTGCGGATGGTACCATTGCCGCATTGAGTGTAGCCGATTATTTAAGAAGCAAAAATTAATTTTAAGATGATAAAAATAAATTCATTTTCAGATTTAAAGGCACAAATCGCCGGAAAGGAAAAATCCTTTTTATTGCTCTATAAATCAGGTAGCGAGCAAAGCGATTGCGCATTCAAACAAGTAAAGGAAGCAAGTGAGCAGGTGGATGAGGTGCATGTTATGTTCGCTGATGTCAATCAGGTTCGTGATATTCATCCACAATATCAAATTACAAGTGCACCGGTTTTGCTTGAATTTGAGCAAGCTAAGTTTAAAAATGTGGTAAAGGGTTGCAATAACTCCGGTCAATATAAAGCCCTGTTCGAAGATTCCATTTTCTTTGCCAAAGCAAAAAACGAAGAAAGCCCGGCAAAAAGGGTGACTGTTTATTCAACCCCCACATGTAGCTGGTGCAATACGCTTAAAACGTATTTGCGACAAAATAAAGTTTATTTCTCGGATATTGATGTTTCTCGTGATCAAAGAGCTGCAGAAGAAATGGTTAGAAGAAGCGGGCAACAAGGAGTTCCTCAAACTGATATTAACGGCGAGATGATCGTGGGATTCAATAAAGCACGGATCAATGAATTATTGGGAATTAATAATTAAAAATCTAAAATAATTAATTTAAAATGAGAGAATTACAACCCATAAATCAGAATGTACTTTTAGATTTTTCTGATGACAAGAAAGAGCAAAAAACTGCTTCAGGTATCATCATCCCTGATTCAGCCAAAGAGAAACAAAATATTTCAAAAGTATTGGCCATGAGTAATATCGACAATGCAGAAATTGCCGTTGGAGATACTGTTTTGTACAAAGCGTTTAGCGGTACCGAAACAGAATTGGAAGGCAAAAAATATCTGCTAATTCAGTATGCCGATATCATGGCGAAAATTGTTGAAACAGAAGCAATTTAGTTCAATAGGATGATCTTTAGGGACGTTTTCCTTACTTTTCGGAGGGATTACGTCCCTGAATTTTTATTGTTTTTCAGCTTTGAAAAAATATTCCGACACGAAGGAATTTATCAATAATTGAATAATAGAATAATAGAATTTAAGAAGAACTATTGTATCCACTAATTATTCTTCATTTTGATATTACTGCTATTATGAGGAATGACTTAAAGTTTGTCATTCTCCCCAAAAAATTTCAGTTTTTAAAATTTATCTCCTTTACCTTTCGTTATTCATCGTATTGCCAATAAATTTTGAATTATTTTCATTCAAGAAGTTCAATAATAATCTTTCACCAATCAATCTGATTTTAGGTCCTTCGACTGTTTTAGGATCGCTTTAAATTATTCTTCAGAAAAAGTTCAAAATAATTTTTTAATTCTTGTTGCACCAAATTTTTTATTATTTACATTTATAAAAAAATGGGTAATATTCCGCAGTAAAACTAACATATTTGAATTTTTAAAAAGGAATTCAATGAACATAGCACTTCCATTAGTTTTAGCCATCATCGTGTTCTTTTTTGCTTACCGATTTTACGCAAAATACATTTCAAAAATTTTTCAAATTGATGCGGCTAAAAAGACCCCATCGGTAGAAATTAATGATGGAGTCGATTTTGTGCCAACAAAACCTGGCGTTCTTTTTTCACATCATTTCGCGTCTATTGCCGGCGGAGGACCAATTCTGGGCCCCACCATTGCTTTAATATACGGTTACCAGATCAGCCTTTTCTGGATCATACTTGGATGCGTTTTATTTGGGGCGGTTCACGACTTTGTTGCATTAATTATTTCGATACGCGAAAAAGGAAAATCAATTGCCGAAGTAGCGCGAAAAACGTTGGGCGATGCAGGTTTTTTCATTTTTGTCGGATTTACGGTAATCTGTTTAATCATGATTATTGTCGCTTTTCTCGGAGCTACGGTGTCTGCCCTAACTTCTACTTATCCAATCGAACAGCTTGGTCTAGGGCCAGATCAAACACTGTTAAATACGATTACCGAGAATGGGATTATTAAAGGGAAAATCGGGGGGATTGCTTCAACATCAGTATTTATTATTACAGGTTTTGCCCCTATTTTGGGATATCTATTATACATCAGGAAAATCCCAATCATTATTGCCTCAATCATTGCCGTTGCAGTCTGTTTCGTTTCAATAATTATTGGAGTGGCTTTTCCGGTGACAATGCCTCCGGATATTTGGCGCATTGTATTATGTTTTTATATTTTCATTTCAGCCGGAATTCCGGTGTGGATTGTTCTACAGCCAAGGGATTTCTCAAATTCCTTTATTTTATATATTGGCATAATTGTAATTATGGTAGCATTATTAATCGGCGGAGCAGCAAGCTTATTCGGATTTGGATCTGCTGAGGCATTAAGTGTTTTTCACATAGGTGCTCCGGCTTTTAATTTTGCAGAAGGCGGCATTTTGCTTGGAGCTGTTTGGCCCATTTTATTTATTACCATTGCATGTGGTGCGATATCGGGCTTTCATGCACTTGTTGCAAGTGGAACCTCCTCAAAGCAAATTAGCAACGAAACTCATGCTAAAAAAATCGGTTATGGAGGAATGTTGCTTGAAGGGCTTTTTGCAATCGGGGTTCTTTCAGTAGTTGCTGCAGGTATCAATTTTTCGGATTATAAGGAAATTGTATTTCCAACAACACCGGGCGCATCGAGCAACCCGATTCTGGCGTTCGCTCTTAGTTTGGGATCAGTTATTCATCAGGCCTTTGGAATAAATCAAATATATGGAACAATATTCGGCATTTTACTTGTCGAAGGTTTTGTTGTTACAACCTTGGATACTTCGGTGAGGCTTTGTCGTTATCTTTTAGAGGAAATATGGAACGTCAGCTTTAAAAAGGTTCCGAAAATCCTTAAATCGTATTATTTCAATGCAGGTTTAATTGTTTTCATAGGCTATCTTTTGTCATTAACAAATTCAATTACCAAAATATGGCCAATTTTTGGTTCGGCTAATCAACTGCTTGCCGCTTTGGTTTTAACGGTAGTGGCCGTTTGGCTTTTCAAGAAAGGTAAACCTACCTGGTTTGTTACATTACCTGCTTTATTCATGCTCGTTACAAGCATTTCATCTCTCGTTTATCTTTTGTTTGTAAAATATTTGCCTTCAGGCAATGTTCCGTTAATAGTTGCCGATATTATGCTGGCTGTACTTTCGGGAGCATTTATCATGTTGATTATAAGAAATTTTTTATATCGCCGAATTACCAAACAAGTGAGTTGAAAATTGTTAAACTTTACATGTTTTTATAATAAAATGCGCCAGCAGGAATAATAAAAACTATCAAAGTGAATTATCCTAGAATGAATATCCCAAGTTAAGGGAAAGTGGTATTTTAATGCCCGGGTTATTCGGGAATATATTACCATTCGAATAATGTCCAATTTTGATTTCAGCATTATAATTACGCTTTTCTCCAAAAAATACACCAAGCCCGATATTATCCTGGAAAGTGAAACTTTCCCCCGTCAGCTTATCGTCAATAATGGATTTGGAAATATAAGTGGGTCCCGCGACTGAATAATAGAGATAAGCATCAACAGGTTTGGAATGTAAGAAGGTAAATTTGAGCACAGGGAATAAGGATAAGGTAAAAAACTCCTCCCTGTTAAGATCGCTTTGCCAAACCGAAAAATTAATCCCCCAATCCATTGAAAACACCTTTGAAGAGTGGAAAATATTACGCTGGTAATTGATTGAAAACCCCTGTCTGACTTGTACACTTCCACCCCAAAACAGGTGAACTTTTTCTAAAGCATTATTGATCCCATATCCTAGTGTGTTATTTGAATATCCAAATTGGATTATTTGTTTAGGATAAATATAGCCTGAATGGGCAGTTTCTTCAAGCTGCTGTTCGGTGTAAGGTTGGAGATGGAATATAAGACCTGCAGACACAAAAGTAGTAGCCGGTTGCTTTTCTTTTATGTTTTTTGGCGAAAAGACCGTGCTGAGCGACAATCCTAATTTATTACTGAAATCGTATGTTAAGCCCCCACCGATTAAGTATGAACTTATCTTTGCGTCTTTAATCACAGGACCGTTAATATCACTAAAACCATGACGGGTTACAATCGTGTAACCGCCTTCGGCAAACATGTTAAAATGATCGTTAAAGCGGTATTTATATTTAAGTGTTAAACTGCCATAATTCATCCATACTGTTTTACTGCCGGTTAAAGGTTCCTCAACCCCATTAATTATGTAATTATATCTGATCCACGAAACCGGACGCATATAGGTAATCCTGGCCGATAAAGCATCAGTGAAATCATAGCCAAGTAGAACCAAACGAACTGCTGTTGGGGGAATGTGCACCGATTGAAAGGTATAACCCTGCTCGA
>JAHIVC010000075.1 GCA_018816945.1 Bacteroidota bacterium
AATCTAAGTTTTAGTGCCATTTTAGGCAGTCTCCACAAGATTCAATTTTGACATTACAATCAGAGCGATAACAGTAGCCACGGCACCTAAAACAATAGTACTGGTGTGTTTATCCATTATAGCTCACCTTCAACAAACTTTCCATATGCCCACATACCCACCATAATGGCGATAACCGTGAGCAGAATTGGTTTATAATCCATATTTCTATACCTCATATAATTAACTTTATTACTGAGGGTTATATATTTTATTCTATTTATAAGTTATTGTTCGTAGAGGCTAAAACAATATTTTATTAATAAGATTGATTCTCTATTTATATGTCGATATAATTTAATTTAATCCCTGTACTCGGCATAAAACCGCATGAAATAACCATACCGATTTATCATATCCGTGAATTTCTTTATAGTGTGTATGGTGTTCTACCATATATGTACCATTAATATCTTTTTTCATATTAAACCACCTCATAAATTATATGTTTTTGCATCTATCCCCATTGGTCAGCCATTGCTTTTGCGATTACTTTGTAAGTTCTTGAACGATTCTTGCTGCGGTCTTTACCGGGAGCCATATAATGAATGCGTGGTATCCTTCCAGATACTATGTTGGTGGGTTCTAATTGAGGCAAGTTCTTTAACCATAATCCTGTTTTTTTAGTTTCACCACATCCAAACTCCCACGGTTGAATATACTGCTCTGGTTTGCGATACTCCGTAGACATCTTACCCACTGGATTCTCAACACAGATCCTGTCAATTGGAGCGTTAACCAATTTCATAAAAAATTCAATCGCTTCTTTCTGTTCCCGGTGGTGGTCTTTCCACCACCTTGCTCCGGATACCGCCAGATACGTACACGGGGGATGAGCAATCATCATATCCCAACCTGCATTAAGATAATTTAATACATCACCCTGTATATGATTGCCCCTTGATTCTGTAGGGGATATATCGCATGACCAGGCATTATGCCCTTTGGCCTTAAATGCATCCCTTACAATTCCACTAAATTCACAAGCAATTAATATATTCATTAGTTAATCATCTCATTAAAGATTATATGTTTCAATGATTTTAAAAAAATTATGGCCAACTTTTGGCGGGATTGATTATTGCCATGGCCTCTTTTTTGGTTTTGAATTTTTCAGCATATATCTGTCTAAATTGTGGGCAGCATATCCCTATATTAACTGTTATGATTACTTCGTACGCTTTGTCGTTTCTAAACGTACCGGTTTTAATAATCTTGTTTTTATATAATATAATATGCTTGCGGTATTCCCCCATACTATTATTTATTTTCCATTCTTTAATTAATTCGCTCATTGTACACCTCACAAATTGTAGGTTTTATACTGAAATTTCTGCAAATTATGCAAACTTTCAGCATCAGGTATCATCTCTTTTAAATATCTTATATCATTGATTATGAAATGATGGAACAGATACATAGTTGCAGACTGAGATACCGCCGTTTTGTTCAGGTTTGCCAATCTTCTTGTTATCATCCCCATTCCTATGTTTCTGTGCCTCCCAAGATTAATTATTTTGTTTGCGTACTCTACAAGCGGCTTCCCCTCAGGCATAACCTGGTCGGCTTCATCCACCAGGATAAAAACGTTTCCAGTATTCCAATATCCTTTAAGCCAAGTGTTAAACTCTTTCATATCCCCCCTATGTGGGATATATGAGTTTGGATGATTATATTCTGCCATCATGTCCCATACTGCCACTCTGGACAGTTGGCCAATAATATTTTTGGCTAACGTGGTTTTTCCATAACCGCGTTTCCCGCTAATGGTTATTACTTCAACTGATTTCATCTTTGATGTCCTTTGGATGTAAATTATTTAAAAGAAGTTTGGTGAATTTGCCGTCATTCACCAAAACATCAAGTCCTATCATAATTAATCCAAATCCTAATGATTCAGTCGGTGTCAATTCCTTCATGGTTCAAAACTCCGGACTCTTCAATAAGTTCATTCACCTTAACAAACAAGTCTTTCGCTGCTTTTTGCTGAATGGGGCATGAATCCATCTTTTTGATTATCATGTTGAAAAATCCAGTCATTGACTGAAATTCAGGGCCACATTTTGACAACTCATCAATAATATTTTGTGTCAAAATTGCTTCTTTACTCTCTGGCTGGATCCGGTCTTCA
>JAHIVC010000076.1 GCA_018816945.1 Bacteroidota bacterium
AACTCAAAGTTTCACAGAGAAAATTGATTTATTTTACCTTTGTGCGACTTGGTGACTTCTTAGTGTAACTCTGTGTAATAACAGCTAAAAAGAGAAAGAATTATTTCACAAAGTACCACAAAGTAAACACAAAGAATCACAAAGTAAAGTCAAAGTTTCACAGAGAAAATTGATTTATTTTACCTTTGTGCGACTTGGTGTCTTCTTAGTGTAACTCTGTGTAATTTTTGTGCCACGAAGAATCACAAAGTGAACACAAAGATCCACAAAGAATAGAACTTATTATGACTGAGAATGAGTTATCTAAAATTATAATTGGTTGTGCAATAGAGGTACACAAAAATCTGGGGCCAGGGTTATTGGAATCGGCTTATCAGGAATGTTTGTACTATGAATTAAAACAATTGGGATTAAAGGTTCAAAAAGAAAAACCGATGCCTATAATTTATAAAGAGGTTAAACTTGACCATGGATATAGAATAGATTTGCTGGTTGAAGAAAAGGTAGTTGTTGAGATAAAAACAGTTGAAACGCTCAATGATGTGCATACTGCACAAGTGTTGACTTATTTAAAATTGGGAAACTACAAACTTGGGTTACTACTTAATTTTCATGTTGCGATTCTAAAAAATGGCATCAAAAGATTGATAAATTAAAATGCTTACTTTTAATAATATTTAGCCTAAAAACAATTTACATGAATTCGAATAAAATTACCTTTATTGGTTCCGGATCTATTGCTACTGCACTGGCAAGTTCAGTCTCCTCAAAAATATCGGATAAAATCTATTTATTATCCATCGAAGAAGAGGTTATCGAATCCATAAACACCATCCACAGAAACAATAAATATTTCCCTTTTATTCCGCTGAACCATAATATCGTTGCGACTTCCGATATCAGTGTACTTAAAGACAGTGACATTATATTTCTGGCCCTACCTTCATCGATAGTGCTAAACTATATTCAGAAAAACAAAGACTCAATCAACGAAAAGGCGATTTTAATTAATCTTGCTAAAGGCTTTGGCGATGATAGAAGAACAATCATTCAAGGTCTTGAAGATATCACTAATAATCCACTTGCCACCTTAAAGGGCCCAAGCTTTGCCCGTGACATTATTAATAATTTCCACACGGGATTAACACTTGGCATTAACGACATTGATATAGCCCCTTCCATCAAAGAGCTATTTAAAGGAACAAATATTCATCTCGACTATTCGCAGGACATACTTGGAGTTGAGCTGATCAGCATCCTGAAAAATATTTATGCCATTGTGATGGGGATTGTTGATGCGCATTATAATTCGCCCAATTTGCGGTTTATGGTATTAACGAATGCTTTTCAGGAAATGCGCGGGATATTGAAACAATTTGGCGGTAAAGAAGAAACCCTGTTCAACTATTGCGGTTTTGGCGATTTTGGATTAACCGCTTTAAACGACCTTTCCAGAAACAGAACGATGGGATTATTGATCGGGAAAGGATTTTTAACCAAAGATATCTCAGATCAGGTATTACTGGAGGGCCGAATTGCCGTGAATGTTTTTTGCGAAGAAATCTCTAAAAAACATGCATTGGACAATTTCCATATTATTTCAGAGCTTTATAATGTTTTCTATAAAGAACAAAAGGTCACGACTTTTGTGAATTCGATTTTGAACAATAATTAAGCAAATAAACCCATAGCACAAATATGGATGAATTAATATCTGATAATCTTAAGCAAAAGGCAGCAACAGGTATAATTTGGAAATTCCTCGACCAGGGAGGCAAACAATTATTGCAACTTATTTCTGGTATATATATTGCCCGGATCCTATTACCCGATGATTATGGTCTGATAGGATTAATGACTATTTTTATTGGAATATCAATTGCATTTATAGATAGTGGATTTAGATCCGCACTTATCCAGAAAGGCACTGAGGTTACTCAGGATGATTATAATACTGTTTTCTATTTTAACATTGCAATCGGACTCTTTTTCTTCCTTCTTATTTATTGGGGAGCACCATTTATTGCACGGTTCTATAATGAACCACGTCTCATAATGATAGCTCGTGTTTTAGGTGTCAACCTTATATTTACATCCTTAGGACTGATTCACTTGACTATTTTTGAAAAAAATATCAACTTTAAAACCATAACAAAAATAAATCTTGTCTCCATTAGTATTTCTATAGCTTTGGGTGTTGGTATGGCAAGCTTCGGGTTTGGAGTATGGGCATTGGTTTCTATGGCTCTTTCAGAAAACCTTATCAGAACAATAATGTTGTGGATAATTAATAGGTGGCGTCCTAATCTTAGTTTTTGCATCAAATCATTCAAGGAACTTTATAGTGTAGGAGGTAAATTATTATTTGTTGGCATTCTGGTTCTATTTAATCAAAATTTTATTTCTATGGTCATCGGCAAGGTTTTCACAACTGCAGATGTTGGGTTTTATGCTCAGGCTCAAAAATTTCAAAGTAGAATAACTGAATTTATTTCAACTCCCATACAAGGAGTAATATTTTCGGTACAATCGATCATAAAAGATGATCTTCCGAGATTGAAAAATGCGGTACGCACCAATGTAAAAATAATTACGCTGTTTTCATTTCCCGCTATAATAGGTTTTATGGTTGTTGGAGAACCATTTATAAAGATTTTTTTAACAGAAAAATGGATGCCAAGTTTATTTTATCTTCACATGATATCGTTGGCAGCACTAATATTAGTACTCAGGGGAGCTACCAGCAGTTATGTATTTCCAATTGGAAAAGTTAATTTCATGGTTAGGATGACCATCTTTTCAAATATATTGTTATTAGTAATTATCGGTATTGGAGTTTTTTTCAAAGTTGATTTGAAACTTTTGGTTGCAGGAACCGTACTTCATGAATTCCTGTTTTTTATTATTTATTTCTACTTATCTCGTCCTCTCATTGGATACAAATTCCGAGAAGTTTTCGTCGATATTTTACCATCAACGATCAATTCAATAGTTATGGGAATAATTGTTTTTATCATTGGGAAACAGTTTGGAATAAGCATCCAAATTCTGATGCTCCAGGTTATAGTAGGTGCAACCACCTATTTATTCTTAAATTACGTTTTTAACAGACCAATGTATAATGAAATCTTAAACTTTGCAAAGACGTTGGTGAAGAAAAAAAGCAGTTAACCAAGTTTAATAATTAATTTGGTGCGACCAAAAAACTTATTTCAATAACAGCTAAATATGCATTCGTTTAATATTATTTACCAAATTTACTTGAATACTTAATGGCTAATGATACTAAAATATTACTATTTTTGCTATTCATCATTAATTAGATATGGATAGATATTAGATGCATTATTTAGATAATTTCTAATTTCAAATAATAACTTATTATTACAATTTCGCATTATATCAAGCTTTTAGATAAGTCAGGAAATACGAAAGAAAAAAATTAATTTATTATAAATAATTAGGTATAAGTACTAAATTCCGCTTTCGAATATTTTTTCGATAAAAAGAATTTATAGTCATGTGATTCTATGATAACAAACAAAGCGGTAATAATACTATCTAGGCTAGATTCTACAAGATTTCCAAATAAGGCATTAAAAAAACTTGGAAATAAAACATTGATAGAATGGTGCATAACTGCCTTGATGCCACAAAAACATTACAAAATTGTATTGGCAACAACTAACCGAGAAGTTGATAATCCTTTAATTGAAATTGCAAATAAATACGGAATTCAGTTTTATCGCGGAGATTGTGATAATGTTGCATTAAGGGTAAAAAATTGTTTAGAACAATTTAAGATTGATATTTTTGCTAGGGTTAATGGTGATAGTCCTTTCCCTCAAAGAGAATTAATCGAAGAGGGATTTAAAAGATTAGAAAATGATAATCTCGAATTTGTCACCAATTTAGCTGTTAGATCTTTCCCGTATGGTATTAGTGTTGAGATATTAAGGGCTCAAACTTATTTGGAACATTATAAAAATTTTCATTCAAACACACATAAGGAACATGTCACTTCTTATTTTTATGAAAACCTGAAAACATTTAACTTTCTCAATATCGATTATGGGAACAAAAATGATCATAATGTTAGGCTGGTTGTAGATACTCCAGAAGATTACCTTATAATCACACAAATTGCAGATGCATTAAGCCAAATAAACAATCCAACAACTGAAGATTTAGTTAAACTATATAAAAAGATTACCGCATGATAAATATATATTGTATTCGACCTAAAGGTTTTAATATTGGAAATGATGTTATTTTTTTAGCATTAAAGCATTTTATTAGAAAATCGTTTCAACAAAATGTAAATCTAATTTCGCTTCCTGCCACTGGGAAATACGAGAGCCAAAGAAAATCAGGAATAACTTCGCAAACTGTATATGAAATTAACCAATTTGGCCACGGTTTGATTATTGGCGGTGGTAATTTATATGAAAATGGGGAATTAGATGTTAACCCCACAGCTTTAAAAGCACTGGATGTGCCAATTATGGTATTTAGTTTGGCCCGTGGAAAAATTTACAACAAAAACATAGAACTAGTAGACAGAACTGATGTAATGACAGATGACAAAATCAGTATTCTTAACAAGAAAGCATTTATTTCTCTTTCAAGAGATAAAGCTACAAAAGAATATATCGATAAATTAGGTTGCGAAAACATACTCGGTGGCTGTCCAACCCTTTTTATGAATGAAATGCCTCAACACAATGTGCCAGTTAATGACTCGGATAAGACAGATGCCCTTATTTCAATAAGAACTCCATCATTAATGAGCATTCCTGTTGTGAACCAATATGAAGTTCGAGGCTTGATTCTTCAAATGATAAAAATCTTAAAACAAAAAGGATATAACAAAATCAAACTCCTTTGTCATGACCATCGTGACATTCCGTTTGCTGCTACCTTTGAAGGTATCGACTATTTCTTTACCGAAGATGTATATACCTTCTTATCATACTTGAAGAATACGCGATTAAATCTTACTTTCAGGTTACATTCTTTTCTCCCCTGTCTCGCTTATAATATCCCGGCGATCAAAATTAGCTACGATCAAAGAGCAATTAGTATGCTTGAAACCATTGGGATGCAGGATTGGAATATAAATCTACTTAAAGATGATGTGCTTATTGAACTCACAAAAAGATTAGAATCACTTGATAAATTATCTGAGATGAAAAATAAATTAATCTCCAATGAATGGCAAATACTCAAAACCACAATGGAAACAAATTGCAAAAAGTTTGCAAATCAGATAACTGCTGATCAAAATTCTAAATAATATGTTAGAGCCGAAAATTATCGCAGAAATTGGGACAAACCATAATGGTAATTTCGATACTGCTATTAAACTCATTGATGTCGCAGTAAATGCAAATGCAGATTCAGTTAAACTGCAAATAATTAACACTGAAGGATTATACCTGCCAGGTATTTACGAATTTGGGAATTATGATATCAGAGAAGTCAGGGCTATGAGGGATCGATATAAATTGTTGGATAGCGAATATCAAAATTTAGCAACCTATTCAATAACCAAAAACATTTCATTTTCTGCTTCTGTTTTTGATTTAAAAGGATTAGCATTGTTAATGGAGTTTAACCCACCGTATATTAAAATAGCATCAACAGATCTTAATAATATTTCTTTCCTTCGAAAAGTTGCAGAAAAAGGAAAGAAAATTATCATTTCCACAGGGATGTCAGAATTATCGGAAATTGAAAATACCATAAATGAAATCACCAAGACGGGCTTTAGTGACCTTGTTTTGATGCATTGTGTTTCAGCCTATCCAGCAAAATTAGAAAATATGAACCTAGGGTTTATTGATACCCTCAGGACACAATTCGGATTTCCTGTTGCATTATCAGATCATACTCAATCAAGTATTGCTGCTTGTTTAGCACTAACCAAAGAGGTTGTTTTTATTGAAAAACATATTACGTTAGATGTTAACCAGCATGGCTTTGATCATAAATATGCAGCTGAGCCAGAAGTTTTCAAACAGTACATTTATGATATAAAAAGAGCATACCAGGCGTTACAAGAACCAACTTCAAAACTGGCAGAAGATGAACAATACGTTAAAAAAAGAGCTAGACGGTCAATATACGCTGCCAGAGATATTTTAATTGATGAGATCATACACGAAAAAGACCTGTTAATTGTTAGGCCATCAAACATATTAACCGCAGACAAATGCGATTTGGTAATAGGTAAAAAAGCAAAAACAAAAATTCAACAATTTCAACCATTATCTCTAGAACTGATCTACTAATGAATTTATTAGTTATTTGTAAGGCGTCAACTCAAATTGGATTCGGTCATTTAATTCGATCTCGAACATTTGTTGAAAATGCATTAGAAGGAAATAAGAATCTTGATATAACCTTTTGTATTATTGGTGATTCCTCATTAAAACTATTACTGAAAGATCCAGCAATTACATTTTTATTATACGAAGACGAGAATCAAATATTATTAACAAAAAGTTATGATGCTATTATTTTCGATACCATAAATTTCAGCAAATCAGTATTCGATAAGATAAAATTTGATGCAAAAAAGATAATTTCGTTATCACCAGTATTTAATCTAATGCCTTTTGTTGATATATGTTTTAACCGAACTCAATACTGGGCAGAAGATATAGAGAAGTTAACTATAAAAAAATATGGAGGATTTGAATACGCACTCATTCAAAGAAATTGCAATAGAATTCATTCAATAATATATAAATACGGGCTAGATAAAAGATATTTTAATATAGCCATATCAATGGGGGGCGGAGATGCAGCAAATAAAACTTTAGAGGTTATTAAACAGTTAAAAAACATTATTGAACCTTTCACATTCTGGATAATGCTTGGTGAAGGTTACTCTCATTCATTTGATGAAATTGTAAATGAAATACGAAAAGTTAAAAAACACGAAATTATACTTGCAAAAACCAACCATTCAATGTGGAATGTTTTAAGTAATACTAGCCTATTAATTACGACAAGTGGGATTACATCATATGAAGCTGCTTATGCGGGCTTGCCAACAATTACTTTTTATGACTATAACAACCAATGGTTCTTATTAAAAGAACTTGTTGATACAAAACTTACTATTAATGGTGGCAAATTTTCAGATAATAGTACAAATAATCTAAGAAACATTTTAACAGATCTTTATCATGACAGATCAGTATTATATGATATGCATAAGAGATCAAAAAAACAATTTGACAATGAGGCTGCAAATAGAATTATAAATATTATTAGAGAAGAAGTACTGAAATCATGAAAATTGGCATAATTGATTATGGATCGGGCAACTTCACATCTGTATGGAATGCTGTTGGATCTCTTTCAAAAGAAATTACAAGAATCACAAAAAAAGAGGACTTTAATGGTTGCTCGCATATTATATTACCCGGAGTCGGTGCATATGGTGCGGCTTCAAATAAGATTTTTTCGCTTGATTTGTACGACACTTTGCACAATCATGTTTTAGATAAAAAAGTACCTTTTCTTGGGATTTGTGTTGGAATGCAATTATTATCAGAAAAAGGCTTTGAACATGGCGAGCACTCTGGTTTTGGTTGGGTTAAAGGAAATGTTAAGGTTATAGAATTCCCTAATATAAATTTGCCACTACCTCATATGGGATGGAATAGCTTGACAGACATGAACAATTCACCTTTATTTAAAGACATTGAGAATGATGCAACTTTTTATTTTGTTCACAGTTATTTCTTACAGTTAGAAACAACGGAAATTAAAACTGTAAATGTAGAATATGGAATAACATTTCCTGCTGCTCTTTCTCTCGAAAACATTCATGGGGTTCAATTTCATCCTGAAAAAAGTCAATTTTATGGAATGAAACTTCTGAAAAACTTTATTGAATTATGTTAAAAAAAAGAATTATTCCGGTAATTTTATTACGCAATGGAGTTATTGTTCAGAGTAGGAACTTTAAACGGTATCAGCTATTAGGAACCCCAACAGCTGCAGTTCAAAGATTAAGTAATTGGGCAAGTGACGAACTAATCTACCTTGATATTTCACCGATCCCTTATTATGATTTGAACAGAGATGACTTAAACCATGAGTCTTTTAATGACATTATTGATATTATTAAATTAGTTTCGGGAAAATGCTTTATGCCTCTCACTTTCGGAGGGGGAATTAGAACCATAGAAGATGTTCGAATCAGATTAAAACTTGGGGCAGATAAAATCAGCTTAAATACTGCTGCAATTGAGAGTCCTGAACTTATAAAACAATGCTCCGAAGAATTTGGAAAACAATGTGTAGTTGTAAGTATTGATTCTAAGAAAAATGAAAATGGTACTTACATGGTATATAAAGGTGGGAGAACTGAGACTAATTTAAATCCTTTTGACTGGGCTAAAGAAATTGAAAAATTAGGAGCTGGTGAGATTTTAATAAACTCCATGAACCTAGATGGTTCTGGACTTGGATTCGATTTAGATCTTATAGAAAACATTAGTAATAGCATAAATATTCCTACCATAGCCCTTGGTGGTGCAGGTAATTGGGATCATTTTGCAGAAGTGCTCAAAACAAGTGCCAGTGCAGTTGCTGCAGCAAATATCTTTCAACACACCGAAAACAGTGTGTATAATTGTAAAAAATATTTATTTGAAAAAGATTTGAACGTACGAAAACCATTAGAATTATTAAATACAAGCTTAAATTTATAGTATGGAAAGTAAAAGGAAAGAATTTTCAGAAATGCATTATTGTTCGAAATGCACTTATCCTCAAGTTTCAGTTAATCTCATTTTAGATGACGAAGGAGTATGCAGTGCCTGTAGAATGCAAGAAGATTTTGACGAACTAACGGCAGAATTTTGGAAAATTAAAGAAAATAAATTTAATGAACTTGTTGAATGGGCTAAAAAAACTGCAACTGGAAATTACGATTGCATCATTCCTGTTAGTGGAGGTAAAGATAGTTACTATCAAGTCCATAAAGCCATTGAACATGGAATGAAACCATTATTGGTTACTTATCATGGAAACAACTACCTGCCTGTGGGGCAGAGAAATCTTGACAAGATGAGACATGTATTTAACGCAGATCATTTGGTTTTCGGACCAAGTGAAGAAACGCTAACAAAGTTAAATCGACTTGGTTTTAAGATGATGGGAGATATGAACTGGCATGCTCATGCTGGTATTAAAACCTATCCTATGCATATTGCTGTTAAACTAAAAATTCCACTCGTTATATGGGGGGAAATAACGTGGTCTATTTCAGGAATGTTTTCGCCGAATGATTATATTCAGTATAATAAACGAACTGTATTTGAACATGATATGAGAGGATTTACCTTAAATGACATGATTGAGGAGAAAGAAGGTCTCATCGAAAAAGATCTTGTTTGGTTGAGAATGCCTTCCGATAAAGAATTTGAAGATGCAGGATCATTGGGGATCTATATAGGCAATTTCTTCAAATGGGATCCCAATGAACATGCTCATAAGATGAAAACTAAATATGGGTTTGAATTTGCCGAAGAACCTTTTGAAAGAACTTATAGAACAATGTCGAACCTTGATGATATGCATGAAAATGGGATTCATGATTATATGAAGTTTATTAAATTTGGCTATGGCAGAGCAACAGATCATGCCTCCAAGGATATCAGATCAGGTTATATGACACGTGAAGAAGGTATAAATATGGTTAAAAAGTATGATCATGTAAAACCAAGGAAAGATTTAGAACGCTGGCTTAAATATGTAGATATGACTGAGGCAGAATTTGATACTATTGCAGATGGATTCAGAGATCCCAGAGTTTGGTGGATTCAGGATGACCAATGGTGGAAGCAGAATATTTGGGGAGTGCCATCTTCATTTGGCAAAGTAAACTTACCAAAATCTAAACAAGAAAAATACAGAAGGAATGAAATTTAAAGAAATCGACATACGTCCAAGTGATTTAATGAAACTGAAAGAACCAGCATTAGAGCATGACAAACAATTCCTACTTGCGAGAAAAGATGAATTTATTAAAGTGAATTGCCCGGCCTGCTGTTCAGATGATCATTCCAAATGGGCTATTAAAGATAATTTTGATTATACAATCTGTAATCAATGTAATACAGTCTTCATGAACCCCAGAGCAAACGAACTCTTATTAGCAGATTTCTATAAACAGTCAAAGAATTATGAGTTCTGGAATAAATATATTTTCCCTGCGTCAGATGAGATAAGAAAAGAACGGATTTTTAAACCCAGGGCTCAAAAGGTAATAGATTTTTGCACTAAACATCAAATTAATGGAACTATATTAGAGGTTGGGGCAGCATATGGAACATTTTGCGAAGCGATTAAGGGTTTTAATTATTTCCAGAGAATTATTGCGGTAGAGCCAACACCAGATTTAGCTGAAACATGCAGAAAGAAAGATCTTGAGGTGTTTCAAGAACCAATCGAAAATGTAAAATTACCAAATGAATCAATTGATGTTGTGGTTAGTTTTGAAGTTATAGAACATTTGTTTAATCCCAAAGATTTTATTATCAATTGCACATCAATGTTAAAAAAGGGTGGACTATTCATCTGTACATGCCCAAGTATAGATGGATTAGGCACACTTGTCCTTAAAGAAAAAGCCAAAGTTATTGACCATGAACATTTGAACTATTTTTCACCATCATCTCTGGCGTTACTATTCCAAGATTGTTGTTTGGAAATCTTAGAAGTTTCAACTCCAGGAGAACTTGACGTTGATTTGTTGAAAAATGCTTTTATAGAAAACCCTGAAGACTTTTCAGATCAACAATTCATAAGTAAAATCTTGAGTTCCGAAGAAGAAAAAATTAGAAACAATTTTCAGGATTTCTTGAAGAAAAATTTATTATCATCACATTTATGGATTATAGGTAGAAAAAAATAATCCTACATATAAACAACTTTTAATCAAGACAATAAAACATTAATCTCATGAGTAAAGTCCTATTTTTTTCACCAAATTCTGCAGTAATATATTGGTCCTATCCAGAAGCACTCATTGCTCATGCTCTGCAAATTGAGAAAACCGAGGTTGTATACATAACTTGTGGGAGAGCTTTTGAAACTTATTGTGTATCGATGTCAGCTTTTAGTCTCAATAAGGATTCAAGCCATAAGCGTAAAAAAGAAATTTGTGCTTTATGTTTTCATAATAAAAATAAAATAAAAAATAAATTTGGTATAGCAGGATATGATTTAATTAGTCAACTTTCTAAAGAAGATGAGCAAAAGATTAATAATACAATTCGAAATATCACAAGAGATAACTATTTAGATTTTAAAGCTGAAAATATACAGCTAGGACGGTTGGCATTATTTGAAGTTTTAATTACTCATAAAAAAAACAATCTAGAATTTAATGATGATGAATGGAGAGAATATTTAATTGCTTTACGAAATACTTTGATTTCTTATTATTGCGCAAAAAAAATACTTGAAAAAGAAAAGCCGACTTCAATTGTAACATATTCCTCCGATTATTCTGTAAATCATGCATTTTGTTTGGTTGGATCATCCATGGGAATACCTTTCTATGATTTACATCTTGGTGGAAATATTTCAGATGCAAAAAACTATTTACTTATAGCAAAAAATTATGCGACATTCTATTTTAAAGAACTTATTAGGCATTGGCCTTCATATAAAGTAATTACTTGTGACAATCATGTAATGAAATTAATAACGGACCATTTCATTGAATTGTTTAAAGGAATTCATCATGATGCTTATTCTGCAAGAAAATCAAAAAACAGCATAAATATTCGAGAAAAATTTAGTATCAATAAAAACCAAAAAATTTTAGTTGCCACTATGAGCAGCTACGATGAAAGATTTGCTGGCGAAGCTAACGGAAGATATCGTTCCGATCTATCTTTATTATTTCCAACTCAAATTGAATGGGTTAAAGAATTAATAAAAATTGTAAAAAAGCGAGATGATTTATTTTTAATTATAAGAGTCCATCCAAGAGAATTTCCAAATAAGAGGGAATCAGCACGATCCGAACATTCTATTTTATTAGGAGAGATTTTTATTAACCTACCTAATAATGTAAAAGTTAATTGGCCAACAGATAATATCTCATTGTATGATATTGCTTGTGAAACCGATGTGTTTTTAAACGCTTGGTCTAGTGTTGGAAAAGAAATGAGTTTATTAGGGATACCTGTTGTTATATATTCTTCTGATCTGGTAAATTATCCTGCTAATTTGAATTATTTAGGTTCTACCTTAGTTAAATATACTGAAAAAATAGATCAGGCTTTAAAGGACGGATGGTCGTTTGAGCGTATCCGACATACATATCGATGGTACGCACTCGAGCACTATTATGGTCTAATTAATATCTCTGAAGGTTATCCTAACATACAAATAAAATTTAATACTATTCGAAGAGTTTTTTTTAAAATATTAAAAAAAGTTACCTTTATTAATTGGTTTGCTTTTACAGAAATTGACAGATTATTTTTCAAGAAAAATGGAACTACACTGACTTCAAGCCATCTTCTCAAAAAAATCATTGTAGGGGGTGAAAATACTCTTTTAGATATAATTGAACCAAGTGCAATTGAACAAATAAGTATTGAAGATGAAACCGAATTAATAAAAATAGAGATTCAAAGGTTATTAAAGGCTCTGAAGCCAAATAATGAGGTGCGTTTTTCATCCACTCTCACATTAATTAACAAATTAGAATCTACCATTAATTATGTTGATACCAAAGAAAGTAAATATGAATTTCAAAATATTAATTATTAAACCCAATATATAAGTGATGTGATAAATTTCTAATAATTGGTAATTTTGTTTATTAGTCATATTCGTAATTCCCGAGTTTCTGAACGAAGATTATTTATTATAAACTGTAATTTTATGGTAAATAAGGTTAAATTGATGCATTAAATATTTGGGGATTTATAAAAAATAAAGAAATGTTAAAATTCGCACTGGTAGGCTGTGGTAGGATAGCCAAAAGACATAGTGAATTACTTGGTTTTAATAAAATAAAAAATGCCAAACTTGTAGCGGTTTGTGACATTATTGAAAAGAAAGCAAAAGCTATTGGCCAACAATTCAACATTCCATATTATACCGATATGGATAATATGATGCTATTGGAAGACATTGATGTGGTAAGTGTATTGACCGAAAGCGGCAATCATGCTCAAAATGTAATCAATTTAGCAAAATACGGGAAGCATATTATAGTTGAAAAACCTATGGCATTAACATTAGATGATGCAGATCGGATGATTGTCGCATGCATGGAATCTGGAAGCAAACTTTTCATTGTAAAGCAGAACAGGTTTAATGTCCCTGTTTTAAAACTTAAAGAAGCACTTGATACACATCGGTTTGGAAAATTAGTACTCGGTACTGTTCGGGTGAGATGGTGCCGGACTCAAGAATATTATGATCAGGCACCATGGAGAGGTACCTGGGCACAAGATGGTGGAGTATTAGCTAATCAGGCCAGCCACCATGTCGATTTGTTAGAATGGATGATGGGAGATATTGAAAGTGTATTTGCAAAAAGCATTACAGCCCTTGTAAATATTGAAGCAGAAGATACCGCTGTTGTTACTTTGAAATTCAAAAATGGAGCCTTAGGTATCATTGAAGCTACAACTGCTGCCAGACCTAAGGATCTGGAAGGATCCATTTCCATTTTAGGAGAAAAAGGAATGGTTGAAATAGGAGGTTTTGCTGTTAATAAAATGATCCATTGGAATTTTCAAAAGGAAATAGAAGGAGACACAGATGTTCTGGGAAAATATTCAGTAAATCCACCAAATGTTTATGGATTTGGTCATCAGGCATATTATGAAAATGTTGTTGACTGCCTTTTTAATAATTCTACACAATTTGTAGACGGTCTTGAAGGAAGAAGAAGCCTAGAACTTATCAGTGCAATTTATGAATCAATCGAAACCGGTAAAGAGGTATTTCTTCGTTTTCATCCTAATAAATGCAAATTAGGATTATGACAATTGCACAAACTGCCATCATCTATCCAAATGTTGAATTTGGAGACAATGTTATTGTTGAGGATTATTGTATTATTGGAGTTCCATTTAAAGGTCAAATAGATGAAAAGACTATAATTGGTAACAATGCAATTATACGTTCGCATACTATCATCTATGCAGGCAATAAGATTGGCTCAAATTTCCAAACCGGAAATAAAGCTAATATACGTGAGCTAAATAAAATAGGCGACAATGTCAGTATTGGAACTCTAAGCGTAGTTGAACATCACGTTACAATTGCAGACAATGTTCGGATTCATACTCAGGCATTCATTCCAGAATACACCATTTTAGACGAAAGTTGTTGGTTAGGGCCCAATGTTGTAATTACCAATGCAAAATTCCCGGCACATCCCAATACAAAAAATGAGTTAAAAGGAGTTCGTGTTTTTAAAAAAGCAAAAATTGGGGCAAATAGTACCATATTGCCCGGTATTCAGATTGGTGAAAATTCATTGGTTGGTGCCGGTAGTGTTGTCACCAAAAATGTGAAACCAGAAATGGTAGTTGCAGGAAACCCAGCCAAAGAACTTTACAAAATATTTTACTAAAACTAACAGTAATCCAATTAATATATGATTGAATTTCTTGATCTAAATAAACAATACCATAGTATTAAAGAGGAGATAGATTCTGCTATTATGGCTGTTATTCATGAAAGTGCCTTTATAAGCGGAAAATATGTCGAAATTTTTGAAAAAGAATTCGCTACTTATCAGGTTGCGGATTATTGTGTTGGCGTAGCTAATGGAACTGATGCAATTGAAATAGCCATTGAAGCACTTAATCTTCCTAATGGAAGTGAAATTATTGTGCCTGCTAATAGTTTTATCGCATCTTCAGAAGCCATTACCAGATCAGGACACCGTGTTGTTTTTTGTGATTGTGATGAAAATAACTACACGATATCGATAAGGAGCTTAAAAGAAAAGCTCACTCAAAAAACAAGGGCAGTCTTAGCAGTTCATCTTTATGGACATCCTTGTGATATGGATAAAATTTTAAGCATTGCATCACAGAACAATTTGAAAGTTATTGAGGATTGTGCACAGGCACATGGTGCTGAGTATAAAGGCAAGAAAGTAGGCACTATTGGAGATATTGCGACTTTTAGTTTTTTCCCTAGTAAAAACTTGGGAGCGTATGGAGATGGTGGTGCAATTCTTACAAACAATGCCCACTTAGCTGAAAAATGCAGAATGATTGCAAATCATGGTCGGATCGAAAAATACAATCACAAATTTGAAGGCAGAAACTCAAGATTAGATGGTTTGCAAGCTGCCATTTTATCGGTGAAACTAAAACATTTAGATGATTGGACAAATCGAAGAATAGCCATTGCCGATTATTATCTTGAAAATTTAAAAAGCATTACAGAAATAGTTTTGCCTAAAAGAGAATCTTGGGCTAAACAGGTTTATCATTTATTTGTAATCCGATCAAAAAACAGAGATAAACTGAAAGAATATTTAAAGAAAAATGGAATTTTATGTGGGATTCACTACCCCATCTCCTTGCCTAAGCTTGAAGCATATCACTACACAAATCAAGCTTGTGAAGATTTTGCTGCCAATAGAAATGATAAAGAGTTATTAAGTTTGCCAATGGGAGAGCATTTGGGCACAGATAATTTAATTGAAATCGTCCATACAATTAAAGAGTTTTACAAATGAATATCCTTATATTAACTAAAACAAAGAAAAAGATACTTAAGCCCACTCATAAAACAGTATCTGATTATATAAAAAATGAAGATTTCTTCTATGGTTGGAATGAGGGATTCAAAGCGGATGGCCATCAGACCTTCTTGAATTGGGAGGAAAGTTTTTTTCTTCCCGTAAGTCTAAAAATTAAATTTCTGCTCTTATATAGAATTCTACATTTCTCAATGAGTCTAACTAGATTATCATGCTTAGATCGATATTTATTTTCAAGAAAAATTGCGAAATTTTGCAAATTGAACAAAATTAATGCTGTGTTCACAGAAATAAATATTTCAATAGCCCCAAAAATCATTAAAGACCTAGTTCCAGATGTTGTTATTACTCAATGGTATGGCATCTTTCCAGAAATGAGCAACAAGGAGACCTTGAAGATTTTATCACAATATGATCTAATTTGGGGGCCAGTTGAATTTGACCATACCAAGGTGTTTTTTGAAGGTATAGAGAATCTAAAATATATTGGGTGTGCAGTAGACGACAATATGTTTTATTATGATTTTGACCCCGTTTATGCATATGATGTTGTTTTTGTGGGTGGGATTGGGAAAGGGCATAGTAATAGAATTGAGACTTTAGAAGCAATCGCCAATAATATTTCCTCATTTGCTTTTTATGGTTATGGGGAGGAAAATATACCAAAAGGGTATAAATTAAAAGAAAAATTTAAAGGCTGGGTAAATACTGACGAAATGAGAAAACTATTCTCCAGTTCACGTATAGCCATAAATCTTACATTAGATGGCTATGATAGAATCAAAAAAGGTTTTAATGCCAGGCTTTTTGAAATTGCCGCGTGTGGTGGAGCACTGCAAATGGTCAAATCAGATGAAAAAATAAATGAATTTTATACCGTTGATGAAGAAGTTATTACTTTTAACAATAATGATGATTTGGTAACCAAAATAAATATTTATCTATCACAAAAAGAAGCCTCCGATAAAATTGCAAAATCGGCTATGATAAAGACTAGTAAATACACATATTTTGAGAAGGCAAAACTAGCTACAGAAATAATGAAAAATTATCATTCGAGTACGAATAATTAAACAGTAAATATTCTAAGCCTAAAAAATATTTTTTAGAGCTAGCAGGTTTCATAATTGCTTATTTATTATCCAGTTAGCACTCAGCCTCATTAAAACTAATTCTTAAACTCATTTATAATTTCAATCACCCTTATAATTTCTTCTTCAGCATGAAAATAAGAAATGGGCAAACTGAGCGTAGTTTCGTGAATTTCCTCACTGATGGGATAATCACCATCTAAAATGCCTGCCATGGCTTTTTGCTTATGCGGTGCTAAGGGATAATGGATTTCCGTTTTAATTTCATTTTCCAGTAAATAAGCCCTTAGTTCGTCTCTTTTATGATGCCTGATATTATAAATATGATAAACATCAAAATGATCCTGATCAACAACCGGTTTAATAAAACGATCGTCCAGATGTGCATGATAGCATGCTGCTAATGCTCTTTTATGATTGGTGATATCATCAAGTACTTCTAATTTTACTGATAATAAACCGGCCTGAATTTCATCGAGTCGCGAATTATAGCCAATCCTGTCATTATAATATTTTTTACTGCTCCCATAATTCCTTAAAGAATATATTTTATCGGCGAAATCTTTGCTGTTTGTAGTAATGGCCCCGGCATCACCTAAAGCTCCAAGGTTTTTAGTCGGATAAAAGCTGAAACATCCGATTCCAAATGAACCGATTTTCCGGCCCTTATACAAAGCACCATGAGCTTGCGCGCAATCTTCGATCACTTCCAATTGATATTTCTTCGCGAAGGCCATAACAGGGTCCATGTCGCAACTTTTTCCATATAAATGAACCGGTAATATCGCTTTCGTGTTTGCCGTGATTTTAGCTTCTATTTTTGCAGGGTCGATATTATAAGTTCTGATGTCGGGCTCAACCAAAACAGGTTTAAACCCATTGCGAAGTATTGCTAAAATGGTGGCGATATAAGTATTTGAAGGAACAATGATTTCACTGTTTTCGGGAAAATCCAAAGCATCGATGGCAAGCACCAATGCATCAAGCCCTGAAGCCAAACCTATGCAATAATCGGTAGTGCAAAAAGCGGCAAAATCCTTTTCAAAGTCGGATACATTTTTGCCTAAAATATACCACCCGCTTTTTAAAATTTCGTCAAATTTTTCCTGATACTTTGCGAAAAGTTTTTCATTTACTTTTCCCAGATTTTCATATTCTATCATAAGTATTTATCATAAATATAATCATTTGCATCGAACGACTCGGAGGCAAATACCAGCAACACTGAATTCTCACTAAAATTACTCATAACATGCCAATCCTTTGGTTCCAGTATTAAACATTTACCCGGATCATCAAGTAAAAATGCTTCCTGTTTGGCCCCGTTATGATTAGAAATCACACAACTTCCATTGAGGCAAATTGCAGCCTGATAAGTAGTTTTATGACGGTGCCCGCCCCTTAATGATTGATCAACACCATAAATATAAAACACCCTTTTAACTTTGAAAGGCAATTCTTTTTCAATATCATTGATTACCGTTAGGTTACCACGGGCATCATGATGCGTTTTTAGATCTAACAAATGTGCCATATTATCTTTCTAATACGAGTTTTTTTTGAGAAATTTGTGTCAGTTTGAGTGTTTCTTTATTCCGGAATATATCGAAAACAAGCAATTTTGATTATAAAAACTTATTCTCGATACGATTTTTCTTCGAAAAATCACTCGAATTGACGTTTCTTCATAAAATATCTTTTTCATCAAACTCAGTTAATAATTCTTTTGTATTGTAAACATTATATTCTCTCCTTCGACTTTTC
>JAHIVC010000077.1 GCA_018816945.1 Bacteroidota bacterium
ATGAGCAGCCGCAGTTTGGTTTGATTGATTGCAGTAAGGGCAAAGCCGACTCTAAAGCATCCCCAATGCTTGCCTTTCACATAAACAGGTGTTGATATATCCCATGTCATTTCCCCGGTATCACGGGGGTATTCCTGCAAGAATCCCTCTTGTGTATTTTTTTGTGCCCGAATACCGATTTCGTCTTTAAATATCCGTTTGGTTCTATTACCCAAAAGGTCTTTTTGTTTATCCCCTGTAATCGGTTTTGAAAAACGGGTATTATGGGTGGGAAGATATCCATTTACATCTAAGGTTGCGGCATATAACAAATCCGTGGTTTTTAAAAATTCATCCTGAAGAGATAAGAAAGCTCTATCTGTATACCGGTCATATTTTGTGTGAAATTTTGGCGGGTCAAACCCCGGTATTTCCTCATAATTGGTATCCATGACCTCACCGAGTGTCAGAACACCATTGTCAATTGCTTCTTCAAGAATCCTGCCAATCGCTTTTGCACCGATAATCGATGCCATTTTACCCTTGTCTACCAATTGCTTATCAAACAGATTGTTTTGCTGATAATACAAAAAAGCAGCCCCAATAACAGTTACGATAAAAAGGATGACATTTGTTAAGATCGAAATTTTTAAACCTAGTTTTCTTTGAATTAGACTGATCATTGGATATAACCTTTTAAGTTTTTGGGTATAAAAACACCATGGATTGAATTAATTTTTCTTATAACCGATACGAACAGCTCCCCAGTGACGATCCCTGGTGAAGACTGGGATGGAAAAGTCCACTAGTTCCTCTCCGGTATCCAGAGCATATTGCTGGACAAGGTAGGGTTCTTTATTTTTTGATGCGTTGCGCCCGATGCGATCATTCAATATTCTTTTTACTCTGCTATTTTTTAAATCCTCTTCCCGATTGCCCGTGGGCGAAATAGAAAATTTACTGTTCGCAGCGGGTAAATATCCATAAGCGTCTACGGCCATAACATATACTAATTTTTCATCTTTATTGAGGTAGGTATCACATATTTTCTGAAGCGGTGCTTCCAGTTGTTTATCATACTGGGTGCTGTATTTTGGCGGTTCGGTATCAGGGATGGGGATATAAAAGGTGTCAAATAGCTGAGGCATCGTCAATACATTAGAATTTAGCAAACTTTCAAACAATGAGGTTACTTCATGATTGCAGCTTTCGGCCCATTGTTTGACCTGCATATCAAAGTCTAAAATATCCTCCCGGGCAAGCAAGTTACCATTGAAAGACAAACAAACCATAAGAATCCATAGCATGATAATACTTTTCTTAAAAAATTTATCCATAAAAAATCCCTATATCTGCCGCTGGTTAATATTATTTAAATCCCTATTTTGATTTTTTCGGCGTTATGGCGTCAATAATCCGTGTCACCTCATCCACAATGTCAGGGGTATAGGCGTCTGCTTCATGGGAAATACCAAGGAAATATTTCCCCAAAGGGAAAACCAATAATTTGTCATTATTTTTTAGTGTATACCCGAGGTATTTAAAATAGCTCAACCCCATCATTGGTTTGATCGCCTCACAACTTAGCCCGCTGTATATAATAGAGGCGGATAAGGATTCCGGATTTTTAAAATCATGCACAATTATATGCCCGTCCTTTCTCACGAGAATATAATTAATAATCCCAGGGATCTGTAAAATCAAATCTGCAAATTCATTAAATTTAGTCGCCATTGTTTAATCCTCGATTGCAGTCTGAATTTCTCATTATTGGCTTAAACATCGGTTCCATTGTCCCCCACATATGGTGCAATCAAATTTATATATTTTTCTTCCCTTTCACTGTTATTGATTTCATTTAAAAGTATTTCCACTAGACGCGGCAAAGATGATTCCGACGGATCATTTGAACCTATCCAAGCCTTAATAGCATCCTTAAAAATTATTTTTGCCATGGGACCTACAATTTTCAAAAGAGCTGCCTGCATACCGCTAAGCTGTTCGGAAATTGGGCTGTTGTTTATTATTTCTTCAATGGATATTTCTTTTTTAACCGGTTGAGCTTGAGTATTGCTATCCCTGTTCTCGGCTGCACGGTCGAATGTTTCACCCATTTGTATTATTTCATCGGCAACCATGCTCATGCTCATTGTAATCAGGTTCTGATTGAGTGACGGCTCACTCATGATGATGAGATACGAGGTTTTCCCCAATGGCCTTACAATAATTGTGGATTCTTCATAATACAAAGAAAGCTCGGTAATATCAGGAGATCCCGCTTTGGAGCTCCGGTATATCTTATCTATAACTTTTCCTATCTTATTGAGATTATCTTCTTTAAAAACCGGTGGTAAATTGTTCATTTGAATGCCGTGTGTTACACCGAAAACAAACCCTCCAATAATTCCGGGAATCGTTTTAATCTCGTCAAGTACAGTATTCATTATTCCTCACTTAGTTTTCGTGGTCTCAAGTTTAATAACGGATAATATGATCAATATTTACACCCGATTTGATTTCTGCTGCAATAAAATACTGATTTGATTTGATAAGGGCTATTTTAGATCTATTTGATGTGTCTATTTTTAAATATTTCAAATTGCCACTACCCGAACCACTAATGGTATTGGCCATTGTAAAATATTCGGAAGGCGGCAAATCAAAAAAATCCTTGAATGATGAACTCTCATTTAAAAGGGTGTTTCTATCATTAAATATCCTGTAATTTAAAATTTCGAGGGTGTTGCAAAGTGTCTCCTCCAATTTTTTATAATTCTCCTCGTTACGCTCGGCTTCCAATGTTGCTTCACTGATTTTTGAAATACCAGATATGCGGTCAGAGGCCTGAATACCAAGTTGCTTAAATATAGCATCAAAAAGGAGGGGGATTTCCACCGGTTTTTTAAAAGAATAAAAAAAACCTCGGGCCTCAAGCCGTTCAATTAACGGCCTGGATAAGTTGGCCGTGATGGCGATGGTTTGCGTGTTAGGAAATTTTTTTCTAACATAGGCAAGCAATTTAAATCCATCTATTTCAGGCAGATCCAGTTCAGTAATCAAGAGATCTATCTCATGGAATTCAAAAAGTTTTGCAGCCGTTTTTGCATGGCCCGTTGAAAGAACACTGAATTCATCACACTCATTCAGCTCTTTTAAAAGGGTATTGCGCATCTCAGCGTTGTTATCAACAAGTAATATTTTTTTCACTATTACAAACTCCTCTATCAACAATCACGCAAGATTGTAACTTTGCTGATAATCAAAACTTATAGATAGGAATTCATCTTTTGTCAAGATAAGTATCCCCCACAGTGAAGGACCTGATTTTCCATC
>JAHIVC010000078.1 GCA_018816945.1 Bacteroidota bacterium
AACAGTCTTATTGAAGAGTCCGGAGTTTTGAACCATGAAGGAATTGACACCGAATGAATCATTAGGATTTGGATTAATTATGATAGGACTTGATGTTTTGGTGAATGACGGCAAATTCACCAAACTTCTTTTAAATAATTTACCTAAAAAGGAAATCGAAGATGAAATCAGTTGAAGTAATTACCATTAGCGGGAAACGCGGTTTTGGAAAAACTACACTCGCCAAAAATATTATCAATCAGCTTTCCCGGGTTGTTGTATGGGACATGATGGCTGAATATAATCACCCTAACTCATATATCCCACATTGGGGAGATATGAAGGAGTTCAACACCTGGTTGAAAGGATACTGGAACACTGGTAACGTGTTTATCCTGGTCGATGAAGCCGATCAGGTGATGCCTGAAGGAAAGCCCTTAGTAGAGTACGCAAACAAAATAATTAATCTTGGGAGACATCGAAATATTGGAATGGGGATGATTACCAGACGATTAGCAAACCTGAACAAAACAGCAGTATCGCAGTCTGCCACTATGTATCTGTTCCATCATTTCATAATCAATGATATAAGATATCTCAAAGAGATGATACCGGACGCCGAAAGTTTGCATAATTTGCAGAAATTCCAGTACAAAACATATAACCTTTAATAAGAGGATTAACTAATGAATATCTTAATAGCATGTGAATTTAGTGGGGTTGTAAGGGATGCGTTTAATGAAAAAGGGCATAATGCCTGGTCATGCGACATATCCCCTACCGAATCAAGTGGTAATCATATACAGGGTGATGTAGTAAATTATCTTAATGCTGGTTGGGATATGATGATTGCTCACCCTCCCTGTACGTATCTGGCGGTTTGTGGGAATAGATGGATGAAAAACAATCCCGCCCGCGAACAATCACGAAAAGAAGCAATCACATTTTTCATGAAATTAGTTAACTGCAATATTCCTAAAATATGTGTTGAAAATCCTGTCGGTATTATGTCTACACAATGGAGAAAACCGGAACAATATATTCAGCCGTATGAATATGGCCACCCGGAAACAAAAAAAACCGGCCTATGGTTGAAAGGATTGCCAAAATTAAAACCTACGAATATTGTTACTCCGGAGTACATATTAGGCAAAGATGGAAAACGATATTCCAGAATTCATTATATGAGTCAATGGAACAATCACGATCGATCTAAAGAACGAAGTAGAACATATTTAGGGATTGCTGCTGCAATGGCCGACCAATGGGGATAGATGCAAATTTAGCCTATACGAACAATAACTTATAAATAGTATAACTTTCATAACTATCGGTTTGGAGTTATATTATATGAATTTAATTGAACACCACATAAAATATAAAGAAATTCATGGTAAAGATGTTACGGTATGGTTAAGTAGAAGTGAACATAGTAAATTACATCGAAGATTAAGAAAGGAAAACAAATGTAAAATATCTGTTCCAGAATTATTGATAATAGCTCAAAAAGCGGGTAGGCGTACAGATAGAGCGAAACGATATAATAAAGAATATAGATATATGAATATATATTCCTTTGATTTTTATAATAATTTAGCTAAAAACGTACAGCATCATGAACAAATATTTTACAATAATAATAATGGCGGGTGTGTTGTTAATTGTCGTTTCAAAGGTACAAACGGGAAAAAATTATTTTATGTTGATATAACATAACATCAAACACAAATATAACCGACAGATATAAATAATAATAAAACATATTACTCCTCAATAAAGTTAATTATATGAGGTATAGAAATATGAATTATAAACCAATTCTGCTCCTGATAGTCGCCATTATGGTGGGTATGTGGGCATATGGAAAGTTTGTTGAAGGTGAGCTGTGATGGACGCCCAGACCAATCAAATTATAGTTGGTGTCGTGGCTACTGTTATCGCTCTGATTGTAATGTCAAAATTGAATCTTGTGGAGACTGCCTGAAATGGCACTAAAACTTAGATTCAAAAGAAGCGGATCCAAAAGGGTTCACGTTGAAAAAACTGTCGGCAATGTTGCAGTTAAACCAGCAAATAAACAGATTGAATCTCAGTTTTCCGAGGGATGGTAAATTATGACATTAGGAAGCGATAGAGTAGGAGCCACAAGTCTTGGTACCGGGACCACAAAAACTCTGCTTGGTGGAGGTAACCTTGTTTTGCCCGGTTGGGCCAGATCAATTGTTGCAGTAATCCCCGTGGTAAATATTGATGTTCCAACAGTGTCTGAATCAGTCCTTGCGAAACTTATCCTTGAATCTGATGATTTCAATGTAGGGCCCTTCGA
>JAHIVC010000079.1 GCA_018816945.1 Bacteroidota bacterium
ATGAATTTGTTCTCACACTGGTTCCTCCAGTTGAAAAATAAACGTATCTAATCCGCTGCTGCCCACCAAAAACCGGAGCGTATCATAATGAAAAATAAAGATATCCGATGGATACAACGGTTTTTAAATTACAAGAAAGGATTGTCTCAGATTAAAAGCGCTGTTGATCTTGTCATTCATGGTAAAGTACTATCACTTTTATTCCTGAACAAACTGCTCCTTGAAATCGATGATCTTTTGCTGCCATATACATTCGATATTTCCATATTTGCTGACATTGATAATCAGGATTTAATCGACCATATCAAACGTGTCGGAATGATTTTTTATGAAAAACCATTCCAGGATTCTACGGCGGCAAAGACAGATTGATCTAAAAAATACGCAGATGCACGCGGAATAAAAACAATAATCAAAAAATATAAAGTTTGCGATAATTAGCGTAATTTAAGATGAATTAAGATTTTTGAGGAAGGATATAACATCTCTGAAATTATATTGAAAACAGATATGCCAGATAAAGCCGCCAGGGTCTTGATTGAGACGTTGGAAGCAGAATCTTTTCGTCTGAAATATAGTGTGCAACTTGCAAAAAAACGCCTTTCGAAATTTGAAATGAAATACAACGTTACTTCGGAAAAATTTATCAATGAATGGAGCGCGGATGATTTGGAAGGCAAGGATATGGAATACACCGAATGGGCTGGTGAATATAAACTTTCTGAACGTCTGAATGATCGTTTGAAAGCATTGAAAAGCATCCATCATGTCCCTTCGTGATTATTTTTGCACATTAGAATATATATTGATGCTAAGTATAAAATCGAAATCATCAGTTACGCATTCCAATACCAAGATATGAAGGGAGAGCTGATATTCAGATACGATAATGCTCGTCATAAGCCGGAATTAGGATTCGATGAACATAAACATCAGCATGACGGTACAATCATTCACTTGATCATGCCGGATATTGCCGATGTAATCGACGAGGTGATTAAATATTTGTAATTAGACCAACGGTCCCAATGTTGTGGACAGGATCGCATAATCCCATATCCGGAGATTTGATGAACTCGTAAAAAGTCGACGGATAGCTATGGAAAAAGGCCAATATGCAAGGCATAGTGTTTGGCCAGGCGTTAAGGTATACACAAACGTATGTCGAATGTTTGGCCAAACACTATAACGCAGCAGATGGGACTTTCTACGACACCATCATGAATATACGTCTTTGAACTGGGATGTCGTTTATAGTGTTGCAACCACAAGGCTCAACGATTTTCGTGATTATGCCTCTGAAATCGTTGCGTGGCTGGTTTTAATCAAATTCCATATTCAAGCGTAGGCTCACTCCTTGCCCCACCCCAGGAATAGATAAATGCAAAAGCTGCCAATAAGCAAAAGTGTATTTAAAGAGATTCGAACAGAAGATTGTTGTTATGTAGATAAAACATTTTTTGTCAGGCAATTATTGGATGATCATAGTAAATATTGGTTTTTATCCAGGCCCCGCCGCTTTGGAAAATCATTGTTTTTAGACACACTTCGTGCTGCCTTTGCCGGAGAAAGGGATTTGTTCAAAGGCTTGTATCTTGAAACAAACTGGGATTGGAACATTAAATATCCTGTGGTAAAAATAAGCTTTGGCAGGGGAACAGTTACATCAGTTGAAATGTTAAATAACGCAATTTATTTTAGCCTGACTAATAATGCAGATTTTTATGACATAGAGTTGGAGGCTGATAGTATACCTGAGCGATTTGAAGAGTTGATTCAAAAACTTGATAAAAAATTTGACCTGGGCGTTGTCGTTCTTGTCGATGAGTATGATAAACCATTATTGGATAATCTAACAAAAGATGTAGCCGAGGAAATGCGTGAGGGCTTGAGCAGTTTTTATTCTGTATTGAAAGACGCAGACAGGTATATTAAATTTGTCTTTCTTACTGGTGTATCCAAATTTAGCAAGACCAGCATATTTAGCAAACTTAATAATTTAACTGATATATCTTTAAAACCAAAATATGGTGATATCTGTGGTTATAGACAGGAAGACCTTGAATCTGTATTTATAGATTATTTAAATGATGTTGACCTAAGCAAAGTTAAAGAGTGGTATAATGGATATAATTTTCTTGGAAGTAATGTTTATAACCCGTATGATGTCTTATTGTTTTTATCAGATAAAAGATATCAATGCTATTGGTTTGAAACAGGCACACCTACTTTCCTCCTTGAGTTAATGAAGGAAAGAAAATTCTTTGTTCCGGATTTACATAATATCGAATTGAGTGATTCTCAAATGGGAGAGTTTGATATCAATAATATTGAATTGGAAGTTTTATTATATCAAACCGGATATTTAACAATAAAAAATACCACGGAAATTGCCAGTAGAACATTTTATTCTTTAAGTGTTCCTAACAAAGAAGTCAGCATTGGCCTAAATGATTATTTGCTGAGAATGTTTTTTGCGAGCGGTACGAATGCGTCAACTACAAGTAAATTAAGCCAAAAAATTTTTAAAGCATTAAATTCAAATCAACCTGAATTATTAGAATCGGCCTTTATTTCATTTTTTTCAGGAATTCCTTACAAATGGTATGTGAAAAACAACATTGCAAAATACGAAGGTTATTACTGCTCTGTTTTTTATTCATTTTTTGCAGCCTTAGGTTTGACAATTAATCCAGAGGACATAACAAATAAAGGCAGAATTGATTTTACTATTGTTATGGAAAAATCAATATTCATTTTTGAAATAAAAATGAA
>JAHIVC010000080.1 GCA_018816945.1 Bacteroidota bacterium
CCTAACTCCATGATTGCATCCAAGGCAGGAATCAAAGATTCGGCTCCTTCTAATGAAAAGCGTTTTTGACCAGGAAATCGTTTGTGTACAAATTTTTCGAAAAATACTGCTCTACCAAGTTTCCTTAATATATAATGTTTGTCTTCAAGAGTGAATGGATAAGTGTTTTTACTTGACTCAATTTTGTTTTGAATCCACTTAACAATTTCTGTATTTCTTATGTACTCATATTCAGATCCAACTGATCTGCAATAGGTTTCTTTCAGATGAGAAACAATATCTTTTAAACTGCTTCTTCCAATGCCTAATTCTGTTCCTGCTTGAAAAAGTTTATCTTGATCTGCGGCAGTTAATCCATAATTTTCGATATCGAGGGTGGGAGCGTAGGATCGACGTTTACGTACAGGATTGGTTTCCGTGAAGAGATGTCCACGCTGGCGATAGTCATTTATTAAATTGATGACTTTGAACTCGTCGGGATAAACGCGAACATCACTATCGGATTGCGAATAATTGGTTCTCGAAAACTCATATCCATCAAAAAAGAGTTTCCAACTTTGATCAACAGAATCTGGATCTTTTAAAAACTTCTGATAAAGATCCTCAACCATTTCAGGATCAATTGTATTTAAATAGGAAAAACTATCCATTTGTTATTTGTCTTTAGTCTTAATAAGCAAAATTACGAATTATTTAAATAGCTTATTTACAGGATGTATAGTTAATTTATTCACAATAAAAATAATAAAAAAAAGTCAGCCGAATTTCGACTGACTTTTACATCATTATGAATTTTACTTTCTGTAGAAATTCTCTATTCAGGTTCAATCGCTTCAACCGGACAAACGTCTGCACAAGAACCACAGTCAGTGCAAATATCAGGATCAATTACATAGATATCACCTTCTGTAATTGCGTCTACTGGACATTCGTCAATACAAGTACCACAAGCGGTACAATCATCAGTTATTTTGTAAGCCATGATTTTAAGTTTTTATTATTAATATTTGATGAATTGATAATGCAAATATAAGCAGTTTATATAAATCAAACCCCCTCAAATTAATTTATATAAATTCTAAATAACTGAGGGTCATGGATGTTTAATCTGAGGCTCAAAAGAGCTCTTAAAATCTTTCCTTAGGTGCATAAGAATCTAATTTATAAACTATTCAAGTATAATACTTGATTCCTTTGGTATTAGAATTTAATTTAAACATCAAGAAACCAGCTGTTTATGTGTGTGATTAATCAAATTTTGAGGATCTTAAATTTCTAAAAAAAAGTAAATGAAAACTTGGTTTTAAAAAAAATAAATGGTGTAACTTTGCTGTGTTTATTAAACAAAAAAAATGAGCGATATTAAGAAAAAGAACCAAATAGTTGAACTGGATGAGGTTGTTTTAAGATTTGCTGGAGATTCTGGTGATGGGATGCAACTAACGGGTTCATTGTTCTCCGATTCAGCGGCATTTGCCGGAAACGATTTTGCAACTTTCCCGGATTATCCGGCAGAGATCAGGGCTCCACAAGGCACTGTGGCTGGTGTTTCAGGTTTCCAGATTCATTTTGGGCATACCAGTATTCATACATCAGGCGATTATGCAGATGTATTGGTTGCGATGAATCCAGCTTCCTTAAAAGCTACTTTGAAATGGGCGAAATCTAATGCAACAATTATTGTTGACACAGATACTTTTATTGAAAAAGGATTTTTGAAAGCAGGTTACGATACCAATCCTTTGGAGGATGGTTCGATGAATGACTACAATCTTATCAAAGCTCCAATTTCTACAATGACTGTTGCAGCAGTTGCTGATTTAGGATTAGATGCTAAGGTAGCCTTGAAAAGTAAAAACATGTTTGCCTTAGGTGTTGTATTATACCTTTTCAATCGTGAAATCGAAAAAACGAATGAATTTTTTGAAGAGAAATTCAAATCCAAGCCAGTCATCGTTGAAGCTAATAAACGTGTTTTAAAAGCGGGTTATAATTATGCTGAAAACGTAGAAGTGATTGGTCAGGTATATAATGTTCAACCTGCTGACTTAGAAAAAGGAACCTATCGTAATATTACAGGTAATGTTGCCACTGCTTGGGGTCTTTTAGCTGCTTCTGAACGTTCAAAACTTGAAATTTTTCTGGGTTCTTATCCTATAACCCCAGCTACTGAAATTCTTCAGGAAATTGCAAAACATAAATCACTTGGTGCGAAAGCTTTTCAAGCGGAGGACGAAATTGCTGGAATCTGTTCATCTCTTGGTGCAAGTTATGCCGGTTCCTTAGCTGTTACAACTACATCAGGGCCTGGTTTGTCACTGAAAAGTGAAGCCATTGGCTTAGCAGTGATGACGGAACTTCCTATTGTAATTGTGAATGTACAACGAGGTGGTCCTTCAACAGGATTGCCTACAAAATCAGAACAATCAGATTTAATGCAAGCTTTATATGGTCGTAATGGAGATGGTCCTGTGATTATTGTTGCTGCAGCTAGTTCGGTTGATTGTTTTTATGCTGCATACTTATCAGCTAAATTGGCTGTAGAACATATGACTCCTGTAATTTTATTGACTGATGGTTCATTAGCGAATGGATCGGAAGTGTTTAAAATTCCAAAAGTAGCTAGCTTGATGGATATTAATCCACCAATTGTCAAGGCGAATGATCCAGATTATCTTCCTTATCGGAGAGATTCCGAAAAACTAAATCGTTTCTGGGCTATTCCAGGTACTGAAGGTTTACGCCATCGTCTAGGAGGACTTGAAAAAGATAATCCTAGTGGAAATGTTTCTCATGATCCAATCAATCATGAAACCATGGTTAAACTTCGTGAAGAAAAAGTTCAGCGAGTAGCCAATTATATTCCTGAACAAGAAATCATTGGTGAAGATGAAGGTGATTTATTAATTGTTAGTTGGGGTGGCACTTATGGTGTGATGCTAACTGCTGTAGAAAAATTGCAAAAAGAAGGTAAAAAAGTTAGTTTGGCACATTTTAGATATATTAGCCCATTACCTAAAAATACAAATGAAATTTTCAAAAATTTCAAAAA
>JAHIVC010000081.1 GCA_018816945.1 Bacteroidota bacterium
ACATGAATATCCACATTGTCAAACTCAATGGTTTGGTAACGAATGCGTAACGAAGACATAAAGTCCTAAATAATTAGGTGATACGCAGCCTGGGCTTATCGTAAGTTGGACTGGCTGCGTGAATTTAACAGTTTAACACCTAGTGACATTGCTTTGCAAATGAATCCTTTATTTTTCAGCAATTCCCGGTAACCGATACTGTTTATATGAAAAAACAACAATTCTCACCATGAAGGACATGAAGGAACTGAAGAAAAAAACTTCATGTGGCCACAATACGTGGTGTCAGGTTTTAATTCGGAAATCCCAAGACTTCTTAATAATAGTCCGGGCCTTTAAATCAAGCCTTGGGGGAGTTTCGTCATAGGCAAAGTCCACACTGCACCAGCCCGTTCATCGCTCAATTTTCGGAAAAATTAAGATACCTTAACGATGAAGAGTTTCCAAAATCATTTCTTCAGGTGAGAATGTTAGTTTCCAATTAAGTTTACCATTCAACTTGAAAATAAAAAAAAAGGAATACCATATGATGTGGTTGGTATTTTGAATAAAATGTGGAATTTCTTTACTAAGTGTGATTTATTTGAGTTTTGCCTGATAATAGGCTCTTTTTTATATTATCAAAGCAAATAGGCCTGATCTTAAATGCTGTGTGCTATGAGGGACATTAAATGCTAAAAAAATATAAAAATGCTTTTATGGCTGTCCTAAAAGAAAATGATATGGACTCATCTCTTTTTAGACACATTGAAAAAGAAGTTGAGAATTATCCAGCATTCATTTTAAGACTCGAGAGTACTCCTTTGTTTTTTATGGCTCGAACTGATATCGATGATTTTCATTCATTTGACTGTAGATATATTAGATTTGCTCCAAATTTTCCAAAATCTGATTATTATCCGAATAATACATATAGAAATTGGATGGATATCGATTCCCTTCTTAATAATTTCGAGTATTGGTTAAAAGAAGAAGTAAAGCCTTATTTAGAAGAAATTGAGGCTCCGGATCTTTGGGAACAATTTAAAAACTCTTCAATTACGCAAATCAAGTTCGAAGAATCTGATTCTCACAAATCTTTTAACAAATCGGAAAAGGAAAACATTCGATCTGCTTTAGAAAAATTTAAAATAGAACTTCTAACGACATACAAACCACCAAATAGTGAAATCAAAATCATCACAGAAAAAATATCGTATTTATCTAAAAAATTAGACGAATTGAACAGATTTGATTGGCAGGGTGTTGCTATCTCAACAATTATTAGCATGTCTGTATCGTTGAATTTAGATACTGAAAAAGGGAAAATACTTTTTTCAATGTTTAAAAAGGCATTTAAATATGCTTTCGATTTACTCGTTTAGCAGACTGCCAGGGGCAGCAATATCTTTCCCTGAACTCAACCGTTACAAATCTGAATTTGTGAATGAAAATCTAACACAAGATATATGGTTGGTGATATTTTTTTCATAACAGGGACAATCAAGTTATTGCATTAAAAACATCCCGTTTCAGGTTTTTTCTGAACACCATTCTATAATATAAAAAGGTTATTTTTCAAGGACATCCAAATCTTGCTTTTAAAAATATGGTTATTCTCCAATAAAACTTAATGGGGATTGGATTTATTCGTTTTGGCTTTTTTCTATATAAATGAATATTTCTTTACACAAATTTGAAACACTGATACTGATTTACAGATCAAATTTTTTAATCTTTGCAGGTCGGATAACATTCAAATTGACGGGTTGTCCAGATCTGTATAATCATAGGTTCGCAACCTTACATCAAAGGAAATAATCCTATGTCAGAAATGATTGCATATTGTGGTCTTTTATGCTCAAGCTGTCCGCAATACATAGCCACACAAAATGATGATGATATTGCAAGAGAACAGATTGCCAAACAAATAGCAGAAAAATTTGGCCTTATATACAAACCTGAAGAGATAAATTGTGATGGTTGCCTTTCTTCAGGCGGTAGGCTTATTGGTTTTTGTAATACTTGTGATGTTAGAAAATGTGGTATCGAAAAATCAGTTGAGAATTGTACAGCCTGCGATGATCAACCATGCGATAAGCTAAATAAGTTTCATGAATTTTCTCCAGATGCAAAAGTATCTTTTAAAGCTTTGCTACAGAAGAACAGATAATTATATAAAATATTTTGCTAACAAATGGCTAAGCAGCATTCACCGCTACAAATGGAACAATAATGAACATTGAACGTATAATAGAAATTGCAAATGAATCCAGAAATATTTCCGAAGAAATAGATAGCGGTGAATTTAAAAACCTTCTCGATAAAATTTCGGAAGCTGTAAGAGTTGTCGGGAGGGCATCTACCCAATCATGGCTTGGTTATCAATCTCATGTTTATTACCGAGGGTTTAGCCCTCCACAACCAGGTGATCATTTCAGCTCTGAATGGGGTTTCAAGAGCACCTTTGCCCATCCAACCTCTCGGAACTGGGTTGAAGTCAGTTTTGACGAAGTCAACGAGGCAGTTAATCAGATAGCAGAAAATCCTGATAAGACTAATTTCGAAAACCGATCTATTGAAGTTAAGAAAATGTTTAAATCCTACCATTTAGAGCTTATGGCCCTTTTGTCTGTGGCCTTAGAGTCAACAAATAGTGAAGTAATTGAAGAGTTAAGAGATAAGAGATAAGGCAAAGAAAATGAAATCGTCATTTTCTCAAAGCGAATTCATTCAAGCCGCAATGCCAAAAGGACAGGTAATGACCCGGGATTCCTTGGCACTTTCACAAGGGTTTCAGCCTCCTCACCATGTTGCCATTTCATGTGATTTATTGGCAAAACGTTCACCCTTTCGGCAACTAGGAGAACTTTCAAATATTGCTGAGTCTACTGCAAACTATCTTCGACAGAAATACGCACCAGGCAAAACAGGGATATTATCAGGCGGTAAAGTGTTTATTGGTCATGGGCGGAGTTCAGACTGGAAGGAGCTTAGTTCATTTATTGGTGAGAGACTTTGCCTTGATTGGGATGAATTCAATCGAGAATCATCAGCAGGACTTAGTATCAAGGAACGCCTTGAGAGCATGTTAGGACAGGCAAATTTTGCTTTTCTGGTAATGACGGCGGAGGATGAGCACGCAGATGAAACAATTCATGCACGAGAGAATGTGATACACGAAATTGGTCTATTTCAAGGTAGACTCGGTTTTAATCGTGCAATAATATTATTGGAAGAAGGTTGCCAGGAGTTTTCTAACGTTCACGGCATCGGACAAATTCGGTATCCAAAAGGTTATATCTCAGCAACGTATGAGGAGATTAGGCGCGTTCTTGAACGTGAAGGTGTTCTTGCAAATGGCGGTTAACAATAAAATGCAGGGGTTGCAAAAAACCGCGCCCCTGATTTCAACGTTATGTATAGAGGAGAAGAATGGTAGGAAACCCACCTGGAAAAATTATCAAAGAATATCCTGCCAGGGGACCAATAAAGCAATATCGTTTTGATAAGGTAATCGCATTCACTTGTTTCAGATGTGATAGAGATAAAAAGTCCAAATTAATTACAATTTATTCGGAGAGCTGGAATAAACGGCTCTGTAATGGTTGCTATGGTTGGCTATTATCAATTCATGAAATAAAATCAGGAACAAAATCGGAAGATGAAAAAGTAGAAGACCTGTCCGTACTATTGACGAAGCTTGTATCAGAAGATGAAGTACGGCAAGAAATCAAAATATTAAAAATAAAAGAGAATCGGGCTGAGTTTTTAAACGAAAAGACTTTAAGGTTCATTGCTTCATCAGAATATATTTCATCCAAATTGGATAATGGATATTCTTTAGATTGGTCGCCAGTCGTTATTGGCCTTTGTAAAGCATTTGAAAATGAACTGGTAGTCAGGTTAATTAGACCCTTCAAAGAATTTTGTATGAACCTGGATTTATCAGAAGACTCCAAGGATAAGGATATTGGTAGAATTGCAAGTTATATCAAAAATGGTAATTCAAAAGATATTGAGATAGGAACTTTTGGACATTTTTTGCAGACTACTTTAAATAGTAAAAAGAGGAGAGAAACCAGCATATTGATTAAGAACTTCTTTGCATTCATATCTCAATATCACCATTCCAATTGGCTTTTGGATAATGATGGTTTGTTAAAGGCTATTTCATCCGTATCAAAAGATTTTAGAAACAAAGCCGCCCACATAGAAGAATTGAATAAGTCAAACTACTCAGATTGTAGAAAACTTATGATTGGTGAATCTGGAGTTCTCTGGAATTTGAATTATGCAATAAAACAGGATACGAAAGGAAAGAGAGAGTAAATGTAAAACACATAACAATAGCATGCAGACATTAAAATATATGGGCTGTAAATGGCATCAAACGGCATTCTTTCAAATTCAACTCTTTAATATAAAAAATTGAACCGAGTCAGGAGCGGACACTGGTACAGTCCTGCCTTTTGAGATTTCAATAAAGGGAGTTGACTATCCCTTCCATGAGAAGGCAAGTCAAGTGTTCGATTCACGAACTTCCATTTTTTCAAGAGTGATCAATTGATTCCATTAACCGCTCAAGTCAGCGGAAGTGGAAGCCAGCCCCCG
>JAHIVC010000082.1 GCA_018816945.1 Bacteroidota bacterium
CCTTTGAAAAAAACAGTGATTCACCGTTTATAATCTGTTACGAAGATTATATCTTACGAAAGATTGATTATGTTAAAAAATTTTGTACATTCTTAAATGTTGAATATAAAACAGAATATTTTGAAGAATCTAAAGTAAAGAGGGGTGCTATTACCGGAAATTTTGAGATTACAAAGGATGAATTCGATATAAGCAATTTATTTCTGCAAAAATATGTATCCATGCTTGATACTTACCAAATTTCAAATAGTTTTAATATTAGTGATATAATTAAAAAATATAAAATTGGTGACAGCAGATCCGAACAAATGAATGAATATTATGGAATTTCGCCTATATTCCTAAAAGATAAATATTTAAGAAAAGAATTTCAAAACAAAAAACAATCTCAAGAAATTAAAGATGCGAGTTCTGAAATTGAACGAATCAAGCTTGAAATTGAAAATAAAAACCGTCAATTAGTAGACATAAAGCAGGAAACTTATCAACAAAGTAAACTATATGAAACCAATCTTGAGGAAATCCAAAATCTAAGAGTCCAACTTAAGCGAAAAAATGAAATCATTGAAAAGGATCTGTTAGAGATTGAAAATTTATCCTTGATGTTAAAAGAAAAAGATGCCGAGGTTCAAAGTTCTTCTATGGAACTCGTAAATAAAAACCGTCAATTAGAAAATATTAAGCAGGAGGCTGATCAGCAAAATAAACTAAATGAAACCAATCTTGGGGAAATTAAAAACCTCGGAATTCGAATTAAGCAAAAAAGTGAAATCATTGAAAAGAAACAATTAGAAATTGAAAATAAATCTTTAATTATCGAGGAAAAAGATGCCGAAATTGAATTAAGTAAAAAAGCTATTGATAGCCAGAATAAATATACAGAAAATTTAAAAAATATACTTGGTTCGAATATTAAAGAGATTAATGCATTGAGAAAGATTATTGAGAATTCTAAGATCGAAATGGAGAAGCAAAATAAATACATTTTGGATTTTAAAGATTCAATTTCATCGATGTCGCTTCAAATAGAAAGACTTGAAAATAAAAACAGTGAACTAACGATATCTATAGATGAAAGCAATTCACAAATTAATGACTTAAAGACCAAGAACAGTTTGTTAACAACTGAATTATCTAGTATTTTAATTTCCAAAAACTCAACAGATCGCGAACTTAGCCGAATTAAAAACTCATTAGGTCATAAAATTATTATGTTTCCTGGAAATGCCTATTTAAAAATTATTAATTATTCAGAACGTCAAATTCAAAATTCCCTGCATTTGTTTAAACCAGGTTTAAATAAAACCCCAAAAAAACAAATCATTGAGAAAAAGGGGTATAATATTGCGGAAGGCTTTATTTTAATAACCTCTTTGTACAATGAAAAAAAAGTCGCACGTCAGGCTGAGTTATTATATTGTTTAGACGCTAATTTACGCAACCCAGAAATATCACAATGTCATATTGTATATGATCAAGCATCAGATGATGCAGAAAACCTTACTTTGCATGAAATCAGAAACAAAAAAGGAGTTACGATTGAAATGGCGAAGACAAGGCCATCTTTCTCGAAACTATTTAATATTGCAAGAAATGAGTATTCAAATCATAGGATTATAATATGTAATTCGGATATTTATTTTGACAAAACACTTGCGCTTCTAAAACCTGAAAAATTTAGTCGAACTATTTTTTGCTTCTCTCGGAAGAATGATCAAGGAGATCATAAAAGTTATAACCCAATAACAAATTCAGCTGGACTCCCTAATAATTTATCAGCCGATGCCTGGATGTTCTTTTCTTCAATTCCTGATGATTTTTATGCAGATTATGGATTGGGAACGATGTATAGCGATAGTTTCTTAAATAATGAGTTGCTTCAAAAAAAATATTCAATTATTAACCCATGCCATGATATCAATGTTTTTCATTTGCAGAATGAAGGTTCAGAAAGTCAGCAAAATAATACAGCCAAAAGAGCTGAATTTGAGCAAATTATTTTAAAGGAGAGTAATCGAATTAAAAAAACCGAAGTTTCAGTTGGTATACATTGGAGCAGTCTTCTTTCTGTCGAAGAAATAAAGAATTATAATTTAATTGTACGTTGGACAAAAAAGAACATTATACTAGATGTTCGGGCCCATGATACTAAGATAATTATGGCACATATTAAGGATCTCAATCAATTCTCAAATTCAAATACCTGTTCAATATGGTTGCTAGTTGATGATATAAGCAAATGGTTAAAGGCAGTTTTACCTGTGAGGTCAGACTATGTAAATGTTACTGAGATATATGATTCTAAATTGTTTGTCCAACCAAAAACTATGGAGGAGATATTAGAAGCTTTTACTGGTCCACTTAATGTATTTATCAGGCCATCGATGGTAAATGCGGTAATAAATACAATAATGGTAAAGAAAACAGGGTTAAAAAATATTTCAAAAATTATAAATCGCAAACCTAAGTTGTATATTGATGTTCAATTTGGTTTGTGTAATAGGTTGAGAGCCTTGGCAAGTGCCAGTGTTCTGGGTGAATCTACATCTAGGGAACTTGTTTTAATATGGAATCCAGATGTTCATTGTGATACAAAATTTAGTGAACTATTTGATAACCATCTTAATGAATCAGGAATGATTCAGGCGGAAAAATTATCAGAAATGGAAGTTTATGATTATATGAACGGTGAATTACGAAGATCTAATAGTTTATATATAAATTGTAATACCAAGAAAGATATTTACATCCGATCTGCATACACACTCGATTATGGACATTTTAATAAAGCAAAAGAAGATGTTTTTTTAAGACAATTAGTAGCTAATAAGTGTATCCTTGAACAGGCTGAAAAATATTCTGTTGATAATATGATTGGAATTCATATAAGAATGGGAGGAGGTGTAAATTATGATAAGGATAAATGGGACTCGGATCTGTTTCTTGATAAAAAGGGAACTGAATTGATGCATTATTGGCGTGAAAGAAGCCATTATAAAGTATTTGAAAAGAAAATAGATGAACTATTGAGTAAGGATAAAAATACTTTATTTTATATTGCTGCAGATCAAAGAGAAATCTATGAAGTTTTTACGGAAAAATACAATAAAAATATTGTGTTCCATGCACGAGATACTTATGATCGGTCATATGAGCAGCAAATAATGGCAATGATAGATTTATATGTATTAAGTCGTACAAAAATTATTTACGGTAGTAATTGGAGCTCATTTAGTGAAGTTGCCTCCAGAATTGGTGGAAACAAATTGTTTTTGTCTGGGATCCATTTTTAACTAAACTATGATGAAGGATAGATTAGATATTCCAATAGCTGTTATTGCTTACAATCGAATTAAGCCTTTACAAAGGCTTTTAAGATCATTGGTTCAAGCTTCATACGATGATTTAGTCATTAAATTGTATATCTGTATTGATGGAGGAGGCAATGATGAAGTGATAAAACTGGCGCATGATTTTGATTGGCCTTTTGGAGTTAAGCAAGTGATCATACAATCTAAGAATCTTGGGCTCAAAGAACATGTTTTGAGATGTGGGAATCTTTCTCAAAAGCATGATGGGATTTTAATTCTTGAAGATGACATGTTTGTTAGCCCTATCTTTTATCAATTCGCAATAAAATCCTGTAATTTTTATTATGCAGAATCAGCTATCGCTGGCATTTCCCTTTACAGTCATCTTTTTAACGAATCTGCCCAAATGCCATTTATCCCGATAAATGATGGTTTTGATGTTTTTTTTATTCAGGTAGTGTCTTCTTGGGGGCAAGTCTGGCTTAAATCACATTGGAAAAACTTTGTCAATTGGTACAACAAGAATGATCATACAGATGATTTGGAGATTAGCTTACCTCCCAATATCATGGAATGGCCTGATTCTTCTTGGAAGAAATTTTTTAGTGCCTACATAATTGCAGAGAACAAATATTTTGTTAATCCACGAATTTCCTACACCACTAATTTTGGTGATCCCGGTACTCATTTTGATAAGCCAATGTTATTTGCCCAAATGCCAGTGAATTTTGGAAATAAACTTCAAGACAGATTTGTTAAATTTAATAAATCTCGTTCCGTTTACGATTCATACTATGAAATATTACCTGAGATTATCAAAAAATTCAATAAGAGGCTCGCACCTTATAATTTTGATGTAGATCTTTACGGGGTGAAGTCATATTCAAACCTAAAGTCGACTTATGTTTTGACAAGCCGAAAAGTACAATGTATAAAATTTTCTTTTGGGTTGGAAATGATGCCTCATGAATTGAACGTAATTTGCGATATTGAAGGGGATGATATATTATTTGCAAAGGTAGAAGAGTTAATTCAATTAAATTATTATACGACTGTAAATTTAGCACTTACTAGAAAAAAACTAATTTATTATTATCGTTTAAGAGATTGGCAATTAAGGAATGGATCCTTATTTATTCAAGATGACCAATCATTAGATGCATTATCTGTCAAGCTCCTTTTAAGTAAAATTATTCGAATGTGGATAAGCAAATTCAAAATACTATATTATAAATTAGATTCGGTAATTAGAAAACATTAAAAACTTTAGGGTTCTCAATTTTTACTCACGTGAGAATAGATTTTTTAATATGAACTGATTCCAAAATATCTTAGGAAGTTGAACCGTTCAATAAAAAAGGCTCTCGATGGGGACACTTATAAAATTAATATTTAGAATTTTTGAATGCTTTAAAAGGTTTATTGTAAATATTTTCAGAAATTAATTTAATAAGGATTGAACAAAATATCAATCATATCTATTTGTAAAAATAACTTATCAGGGTTAAAATTACTCTTTAAAGATTCGGTAAGTAAATTTCCACGACATCAGTTCATCATCATTGATGGAGGATCTGTCGATGGTTCAGTTTATTATCTTCGGAGTGAAACCTGTGATAATCTTATTTGGATTTCTGAACCTGATCTTGGAATTTATAATGCCATGAATAAAGGGATTAATCTAGCCAAAAATGATTGGACAATTTTTATCAATGCCGGTGATGTGATTGCTGATGAAGCGGTCCTTGACAAAATAATACCATTTCTTACAGATGAATTTGATGTCATTTATGGGGATGTAATTATCAAATACCCTTATTTTAATGTTTTAAAAAAATCAAGGCCGCTGGATCAATTATGGAAGGGCATGATATCCTCTCATCAATCTGTTTTTATTAGAACTGTTTTGTTAAAGGAAAATGAATTTGACTTGAAATATAAGATAGGTGCCGATTATGATCAATTATTTCGACTCTGTAAACAAAATAAAAGATTTAAGTATTTACCCATTCCCATTTCTATAATTGAATCAAATGGGATTTCCGATCAGAAGATTTTAAAATCATGGTTTGAGCACTTTAAAATTCTCAAAGCCTATGAGCAGTTGAGTTTAAAGATGTTTATTTATCACCTGTCTTTATTCGTCTTTTTGGTTGGGCTAAAAATAGTTCGAAAAATAATGCCTCGTAAATTTTACTTTTTAATGATAAAGATGATTTACAGAAAAAGACTTGTTACAGTTACAGAGTCATAAAAACAATCGATACATTTGTTTTTACATTAAAATATTTCACTTGAAAATACTTCAACTAAATACTTATGATCAAAAAGGCGGTGCTGCAAGAGCTACATATCGCCTGTCAAAAAGCTTAGCTGATATAGGTGCTGATATCCGACTCCTTGTTCGGAAGAAGAGTTTCGCAGACTCATTTACTTATGCTGCGAATGAGAAATTCTCCTCTGCAAAAGCCTATTTTGATTATTTACCGACTTTACTTTTTACAAGGAAGCGATTACCCTTTTTCTCGGCAATAATTAATGATAATTTATTAGAAAATGTCGCACTTTTTCGTCCGGATATTATTCATCTAAACTGGATTTCGGAAGGATTTGTTAAAATAGAAACGTTAGCTAAACTTAATGTTCCTATCGTTTGGACCCTTCATGATTCGTGGTCGTTTACCGGAGGGTGCCATATCCCAAAAGGATGTTTGAAATATCAGACGAAATGTGAACGTTGCCCATATTTATCTCCAAAATTCAAAAATGATTTGAGTAGTTATAATTTTGAGCGAAAGCTGAAAGCTTATGCCCAAATTGATATCATGCAGATTGTGACTCCATCAAATTGGATGAGGTCCGAAGTAGTATCTAGTACCCTTCTAAAAGGAAGAAATGTGGCGGTTATTCCAAATTGTTTAGATACTGATTTTTATGATGGTGTAAACAAGGAGATAGCCAAGAGTGAACTTAGAATTAGTCCTGAAAATCGAGTTATTATTTTTGGAGGAATTAATTCGACTAAAGATGAGAATAAAGGATTTCAGTTTTTGTTAAATGCCTTAGAAACTGTTACCACAAAAGATGTTGTGCTTATTGTTTTTGGTAATGACAAGCCTAAAGTTCAATACGAAAACGGCATCGAAATTAAATATTTGGGGAAGATAAATAATGATGAAAAATTGAGAACCATCTATTCAGCAGGAGATGTAACTGTTGTTCCATCTATTCAGGAAGTATTCGGACAAGTTATTATTGAATCAATGTCGTGCGGTACACCAGTGGTTGCATTTAACCAAACTGGTCCGGCTGAAATTATTCAGCATAAAAAAAATGGATTTCTTGCAAATCCATTTGAAGAAGGAGACCTCGCTAAAGGAATTGATTGGGTTTTGGAAAATCAAAGCAGATGGGAGATGCTTTCCGCTAATGCAGTAACATTCGTTAGAGCGCATTATTCTTCTGAAATTATAGCTCGAAAATATATTGAATTATTTAAAAGGGTATTAGGAAATAAATAACAGTTATGAAGATTTCAATTATTACCCCTTCTTTTAATCAGGCTGATTATATCGACCAAACCATAAAAAGTGTATTGTCGCAAGTAGGTGATTTTAAAGTTGAAATGATTGTTGTTGATGCTGGTTCAAATGATGGTACCATTGAAATTTTAAAAAGGTATGGGTCTGATATTGTCTGGGTTTCAGAAAAGGATAAAGGACAGGCAGATGCCATTAACAAAGGGATTGAATTATGTACGGGTGATATTATCGGGTGGCTAAATTCAGATGATATCTATTTGGAGAACTCATTTCAAAAAATTGCATCTTCTTTTAATTCGAATATAAATTGTGAATGGCTTTTTGGAAAGTGTAAGATCATAGATGCTAAAGGTGATGAAATCAGATCATTCATTACAAAATATAAAAATTATTATCTATCCAAATACAGTTATAAAAGACTGTTAATTGAAAATTTTATATCGCAACCGGCAGTTTTCTTCAGAAAGTCATTATTTAAAAAGGTTGGATGCCTAAATATCCATTTTAACTATGCAATGGATTATGATTTATGGTTAAGGTTTGGAAAACAGGCTGATCCTTATTTTATTAACGATTATTTGTCTGCATTCAGAATACATACTGATTCAAAAGGCGAAAAGAATTATAGGCATCAATTCAAAGAAGAATATAAGATTGCGATTCAGTACACCCAATCAAAAATTATAAAGCTTTTTCATTGGCTAAATATCTGGAAAATAATATTGGCTTATAAATTGATAAAATGAATTCCTGAATTACAAATCAGATTATTCAATATTAAGCCAAGAATCTCCAATACAAAAACCCAATGGTAAATAAACTTAAAAAGATGATTCCAATCCAGGCAAACCATCTTAACTTTATTCCGGGACGGAATGATTCCGGCATATGATTATCGGTCACTACCCGATAATTCATATATGCCAGTATGGGCGCTGTAACGAACGATAAAGTTGTTGCAAGATCAACCATAAAGCGCATACTGCCTGCAAAATATCCCAATAAAAGTAAGGTGCCAATTACCAGAATTATAATCCATAAAAGGCTTATCAATCCTGAATTAAGTTTAGCAAAATTGGCTTTTGGGAAAAGAATTTCAGTAGTGGGCTGTAGTACTCTCGGATAAGCATCCAATCAAGTTAAAGTGGTGCTGAACATGGTTGTGAGTGCTGCAATGGAAATAATTATTTTGGCCCAACTTCCAATGCTTACAGTATACATATTAATAAGCTGTTCTGAAAAAACAACTCCGTTGGATGACAGCTCCTCTCCACTGCCATATAAGATCCTGGCCCCCAATAATAAGAATCCAAGTGCCAGAATAGTAGTTCCTATATAACCAATTTTAAAATCTAAAAGTGACTGCTTTAAACTTGGTTTAAATCTGAGTTGTTTATATTTTGCAACACTCCAAACCGATGACCAAACAGATACATCAATCGGGGAGGGCATCCATCCGATAAAGGCAATTAAAAAGAAAATATCAAGACGGTTCATCCAATCGAAGGAAGTTGCGGTTGATTGAACAGGATGACTTTGACTAAAAGCTGAAATCACCGCAAAAATGGTTGAAACGGCCAAAACAACGATGATCAATTTCATTAGTTTGTCCAGTATCGAATACTTTCCAATGATTAGTATAATGGTCGTAACACCAAGTATTATGGCACTAATAATTACAGGGTCAATTGTTAGATTAAAGGCACTGGCAACTAGTCCTGCAGTAACGATAGTTACAGCTGCCTGTATTGCGAACATGGTCAAAAGGGTCAGGACCGCATAGGAAATGATGGCCCATTTACCGAGCCTTTGATAACCACTAATTAAACTGTTTCCCGTAGCTGAAACATAGCGAGGTGCAAATTCGAAAAATGGATATTTGATGATATTTGCAAGTAAAAGTATCCAGATCAAGTCGTAACCATAACTGGCACCTGCCCGTGTTGATTGAACCAGATGGGAAACACCTACCGCTGCACCGGCATATATCAATCCGGGGCCAAGTATTTTGAAAAAGTTTTTAAAATTCATGATCGTTGTTTAAACAAATGTAAAAGAAATTTAATTCTTTGTATTTTTACACCATGGATATAAAAGAAGAATTTAAAGTAAAAGGATCGGAATTGCTTTCAAAAATTAAGGAATTAATTGAGGAGGGCAATGTGCATCGAATCATTGTCAAGGATGATAAAGGTGGCAAATTTATTGATATTCCGGTGAATATAGGCATTGTGGCAGTTGTTTTAGCTCCATTTATGGCTCTTATTGCAAGTTTGGCAATTTATGCATCAACTTTAACAATTGAAGTAATCAGAAAGGAAGAATAGATTTTTTGTTCCAGATTTTCCAGGAGCGTTCTGCTTGCAATTCAAACATTCCTGTTCCATTAATTGTTGTGGCTCCTTTACTCTTGGCGGCCTTCAAAAATTGTGTTTCCTCCGGATTATAAACCAAGTCGTACAATAAATTGTTTTGATCCAAATATTCGTATGGGATGTTAACCATATCAACAACTTTGGGATACATCCCAACAGGTGTTGTATTAATGATAATATTGTATTCCCGAACAATTTCGTTAGAAATCATATCATAACCAATCTGATTGGATTTATAAGGGAATCTGGTTACTTCAAGATAAGAAATGCCATTTTTTCGTAAAATGTAAACAACGGCTCTTGAAGCTCCACCTGTTCCTAAAACCAGTGCTTTTTGATGATGGGGTTTTAGAACCGGAAGAAGTGTCTTTTCGAATCCATAAGCATCTGTATTATATCCGGATAAGAAAGGTTTATTATTTTTTCTGCTTATTTTGATGGTGTTAACAGCTCCAATAAACCTTGAACTTCTATCAATTTCATCCAAGTAGTGAATAATGGTTTTTTTATAAGGGATGGTAATATTTAACCCAACCAAATCAGGATGCGCTTCAATTAATTTGGGGAATTCTTGGAGGTCTTCTATCTCAAAATGCAGATATTTGGAATCGCTAATGTTTTCGGCTTTAAATTTCCGTTCAAAATATTTGCTTGAATATGAATGCTTTAGAGTATTCCCTATCAAACCATATGACTTGCTCTTTCCGTTTGCAAATAAATTCAAGCTTTTAATCATTCGTCTTCTTTGCTAATGATTCGGTTATCCAAATGCTTATAATTCCCAAAAGTATTAAAAATAGCGCAATCCAAAACCCCGAATTATAAGATTGTGGTAAAACTTGTTCATATTTTTGAATAATGGGTTGACCATTCTTTAAAATTGTTTCGCCCAAATCATTTACCATATAAATCGTTTTCTTCCATGGCCATAATATACTTATTGAACCAAGTATAAAACCTGTAAGCAATGAAATTGTTTCGTTTCTATATCTTTTAAAAACCCATGAAAGTAAGTGCGAAAATGCAATGATTCCAACTACGGCACCAATCGCTACAGGAGTTATAATTACTAAGTCCAGATTGTTGACAGCATCGATCATTACCAATTTGTAATTTCCCATGAGGATTAATACAAATGAACCGGATAACCCGGGAAGGATCATGCTGCAAATGGCTACAACACCGCAAAGAATTAAGAAAAAGAAATTATCATTTTCGGCTGAAGGATTCATTATTGATACTGCGACAGCTACTGCTGAGCCAATGATAAATGTTAGAATTACCCTTAGGTTCCATTTCTCCACAGTTTTTCCAACAAAATAAACCGAAGCTAATACCAATCCGAAAAAGTATGCCCAAATATATACCGGGTAATTAACAAAAAGATAATCGAACAATCTGGCTAAACTTATGATGGCGACAAATACCCCAAGCAATATGGAAATCAAAAATTTAAAATCGGTATAATCGGCAAAAAGTTTGAATTTAAAACCAAAAAGAAGTTTAACTGCTTTCAGATCGAACGATTTTATTGAGTTTACCAATCGTTCAAAAATTCCGGTTATTAATGCAATTGTTCCTCCCGATACTCCCGGAATCACATTTGCTACTCCCATGCCAATTCCTTTTACAAATAGGATTATATAATTCTTCATACACTTAGTCTTGTTTTTCAACAAATAAAGATGAGTTTTTAAAAGTGATGGGATTCGAGTTAGCCTTCATCATTGAATTGGAAAGATTTGTATATATGGAAATCCTATTTATTTTCATTAAACGACTCTAAGATTCGCATTAGTTCCGAGTTCTTTTTCAAATCCTCCTGATATTCAAAAAGTTTTTCATGAGCTGAATAGTCGGTGGTTAAAGCCTTTTCCAATAATTCATAGGCTTCCTTTGATTTGCCACTTTTTAACAGATATACTACCAAGCGATATTTGAATTCAATATTGTCATCCAAAAATTCGATCCCGGTTTGAATAATTTCAATGGCCTTAGGCAACTCTTTATGCTCGGCATATAAATTTGAAAAATCAAGCCAGATTTCAGGATGCGTTGGTTCTAATTCACAAACTTTTTCATACGATTTTATTGCTTTATCAATTAAATTATTCTTTTCCTGAATGTCTCCTAAAATGTACCAATACTCGGCATTTGATTCTTCCAGATCGATTGCCCGCTTAACACATTTTAGTGCAGTAACCGTATTGCCTAAAAGATTATTACATAAGCCAATTCCAATCCAGGCATCTGCTCCTTTATCATCTATTTCAATTGCTTTTTGATAATTTTCGATAGCGGCGACATATTCCTTGCTTTTTTCGTAACATTCGCCAATATAATAATAGGTCATGGCTTCAGGCTCTTCATACTTGAAGGTTTCGTTATACGCTTCAATTGCCATCGGGTAGTTCGATAAGTTAGCATACGAATTTGCTTTATTATAGTAAGCAGAAGCAAACGTTTCGTCAATGGCAATTGCATAATCATATGCATCTACTGCTTTTTCGTATAATTCCAGATTGTTGTAAGCGATCCCTAAATTGAACCATGCAGCTTTTGAATAGGGTGTTTTATCAAGAAATTCATGGTAGTAAGCAATGCTTTCTTCGGAAAGGTTAGATAATTCAAAGCAAAATGAAAGCTCATAAATAATAGCTTCGTTTTCAGGATTAAGTTCGAGTACTTTTTTCAAAAAATAAATCGCCTCTTTGTAATCGCCTATATTTTCATATTCAAAAGCTATATTGGTATAAATTTCTTCAGGATCATCGGCAAGTTCAATTGCTTTACGGTATTCTTTAATTGCCTGATCGTTCTTTTTTTGATGGCTGTAAACCATTCCTTTTGTCAGGTATACCTCGGCATTATTTACCTCAATTTTCTCAATCTTTTCAAGTAAAGTTAAGGCCTCATTGTATTTACTTGAAGCGATGAGATATAAGGCTTTTTTAAACAAGAAAATTATACTTCCAGGGTGTTGCCCGATGGCAGCTTCAATAGAATGATCAGCATGAGTCAAATCGCTGCGGTCAAGATAAAAGTCAATGATATCTTCAAATTCCTGAACATCAAAAAAATAATCTTTGTTACGGGCAACCATTTTCTCAAAACGTTTAATCAAGCCTTGTATCTGGTATTCATCAGCTTCCTCGAAATTGCTCATCATCATTTTGCAGATTCAGTTAATCAGTAGTTTGTGGCGACAAAAATAATCATTTTGTAAACATAAACATAAGCATATTTTCCTAATTTTGTCTGCATCTATGGCACTTATTAAATCAATTTCAGGAATTAGGGGAACTATTGGAGGGAATCCCGGTGATAATCTCACCCCAATTGAGGTAGTTAAGTTTACGGCTGCCTTCATTACATTTTTAAAAGCAAAATCAGGAAAGGATGGTTTGCGGATAGTATTGGGCAGGGATGCCCGGATTTCAGGTAAAATTTTAAATGACCTTGTGGCTGCTACTGCAAATTCGTTGTCGGCAGATATAATTGATGTTGGATTATCAACAACCCCTACAGTTGAAATCGCGGTTATAAGTTTAAAAGCCGATGGTGGAATTATTCTCACGGCCAGTCATAACCCTGCAGAATGGAACGCACTTAAATTATTGAACAATAAGGGTGAATTTATTTCAGCAAATGAAGGAAATGAACTTTTGGAAATTGCAGAAAAGGAAGAATTTAATTTCTCAGGAATAGCATCTTTGGGGACTTACGTATACGATAATTCTGTTATTGACAAACATATTGAGATGATTGTTAATTTACCACTAGTTGACATTGATTTAATAAAAAAAGCAAATTTCAAAGTGGCCATCGATTGTGTAAATTCGACGGGTGGAATCGCACTGCCTCAATTACTGGAAAGATTAGGAGTCAGTCGAGTGGAGAAATTGAATTGTGAGCCTACCGGGATATTCGCTCATAATCCGGAACCTTTACCCGAGAATTTAACTGAAATTTCGGCAAAGGTTGTCGCATCGGCCTGTGACCTTGGATTTGTGGTTGACCCCGATGTGGATCGTTTGGCCATAATTAACGAAGATGGCAGCATGTTCGGAGAAGAGTTTACTTTGGTTGCAGTGGCAGATTATATCTTGCAACATCAGTCAGGGAATACTGTTTCGAATCTTTCATCAACAAAAGCCTTGAAAGAATTGACCGAAAGTTATGGCGGCAAATATTTCGCATCGGCAGTAGGTGAAGTGAATGTGGTTGAAATGATGAAAGACCAAAATGCAATCATTGGAGGAGAAGGCAACGGGGGGATTATTTATCCTAAATTGCATTATGGAAGGGATGCTTTAGTAGGAATCGCTCTATTTCTTACTTATTTAGCAAAAACAAAATTGAAATGTTCAGCATTGAGAGCTAAATACCCGGAGTATTATATTTCTAAAAATAAAATCACATTGCCCAAAGGGATTGATGTCGATCAAATTTTAAAATCTGTTCAGGAGATATATAAGCATGAGGATCTCATCACTATTGATGGAGTAAAAATTAATTTTACGAACGAATGGGTTCATTTGCGTAAATCAAATACAGAGCCCATCATTCGGATTTACGCGGAAAGTGACACGAAAGAAATGGCAGATTTGCTGGCCTTAAGAATAATTAACGAAATTCAAAATCTTATTCAATGATCAAAATTTGGTCGTATTAAAATTTTCTTAACTTAGTGTTTTATAATTCAATCAGACCCGGATGCCTGTAAAACGTAAACGAAAAGCACGAAAAACTATTTATAAAATAATAGATTTCAAGTTGAGTGCCCGTCAGAAAAAATCTTTGAGAAATTATTGCATGGCACGTAAAACTACTCCTACCAAGTTAATCAAGAAGATGATTGCTCCCTTCATAAATAGTTATGCGGATAGCGTTCCTGATGAACTTTATAATACTGCAAATCAGTTGGATTTGTTTGAAGAGTAAGTTAGTCCCAGAACAAATCAATAATCTTGTCGGTTAAATTACCATATCTAACATTACTCGAATTAGAAAGAATAACGATAATTAAACCTGAATCCGGATAAATTCTCATTACAGAAATACCTCCCACAGAACCTCCTGTATGTCCGTAATATTTTCGTTGGTTACTGTCCTCTCCCTGACTCCAGCCAATTCCATAAGAAGTAATATCGCCATTTTTTAAATGCTGTGGTGTGATGAATGTCATAAGCGTAGTGTCATGCAAAATTCCTCCTTTAGTATGGGCCAAGGCAAATTTGGCAATATCCTCAGAAGTTGAGATGAATCCACCTCCAGCCCACTTATAACTGTTATCAACATAAGTGGCATTAATGATTTTTTTATTTTCATCAAGCTGATAGAACCTTGTTCTGAATGGAATAATGCTGTCGTTGTAATCTGCTGTTGTATTTGTCAATCCAGTTTTTTCAATCACATTTCGATTCATGAAATCCAGAAAGTTTTCACCGCTGGCAGACTCTATAACTGCAGATAGCAAATTCCATCCATAACTTGAATACAAATATTTTGTGCCGGGTTCAAATAGAAGTGTATCGTTTTTGAAAATGTTAAGACTTTCAGTAACCGAATTGTACCTTTTGGCACTTAACATTTCACTGTCACTTAAATAGTGATGGATACCTGCAATATGACCCGCAACCTGACGTACTGTTATTGGATGTTTTTTAATAGGGAAATCCGGTACATATTTTTGGATTGGTGCATCTAAATCAAGTTTTCCTGCTTCATAAAGCTGCGCCATCGCGTTAGCGGTAAGTGGTTTTGAAATACTACCTATCCTGAATTTTGTTCGATTCGATATAACCGGAACCTGGGTTTCTAAATCGGAGAATCCAAATCCTTTCGACATTAAGAATTTGTGATTTTTGGTTACGGTGATCGAAATTCCGGGAATATTTTGTTCAGTCATTAGTTTTTCGATCAGTTCTGATGCCAAGATTTCATCGGTTTGCTTTTCGTTTGTTGGGATGCATGCAGTTAAAAACACA
>JAHIVC010000083.1 GCA_018816945.1 Bacteroidota bacterium
GCAATTTGAACAGGCAAAGCAGGTATTGCTGAAAGGAAGTTCTTTGGATATGGAAGGATTAAATATCCATTACGCTCTGGCTATAGCTTATAAAAACAGCGGAGAAGATATTCAGGCGGAAGGAGAATTCAGATATATAAAAGCGCATCTTAACTTTTGGCGGACTAAAGAGATAGATATGGTAAATAAACAACTTGTAGAACTTGAAAAAATAAAAAATGGAAAATAATATTCAAAAACGATCAAAAAAGGTAATTGTTGTTATGCCTGCATATAACGCGGAGCATACCCTTGAAGAAACATTAAAAGATATACCTGAAGGAAGCACAGATCAAATAATTTTAACAGATGACTGCAGCAAGGATAGAACAGTGGAAATTGCCAGGGGGTTAGGCATTACGGTTTTATGCCATACTGAAAATAGAGGATATGGAGCAAATCAGAAAACCTGTTATAACGAGGCTTTAAAAGCAGGTGCTGATATAGTGGTTATGATTCATCCGGATCATCAATATGACAGCCGTTTAATTCCTTTTGCCACAGGATTTTTATCCGTGGGAATATGTGATGTTATAATCGGTTCACGGATAAGAACACGGCGTGAAGCACTTGAAAGCGGGATGCCGCTGTATAAATACATATCCAATAGGTTCCTGACAATAATAGAGAATATGATTTTAGGCCAGAATCTTGGGGATTTTCATTCAGGATTTCGGGTATATACGAGAGAGGTTCTAATGAAGATCCCTTACACTGAGAATTCGAACGATTTTGTTTTTGATTCAGAATTCCTTGCCCAGGCTGTTTTTTACGGTTTTCGTATCGGAGATATTCCGATTCCCACACGTTATTTTGCTGAAGCCTCATCAATTACATTCACCAGAAGTTTAAAATACGGCATCCAAACCTTATATGTTATGGCAAAGTATATACTTCAAAAAACCGGATTAATGAAATTTAAGATTTTTAACGCTTGAGATTTCACAGCAATTCTCGGTGAAATAGAAAACATCGTATTTACAAGGGATTTTAAGGAAAACGGGATAAATTTTTCGTAAAGAGTATAAGATTTTATATTTTCTCTCCTAAGAAATTAATAAAGAGCCGAATAAGTAATAAAAACGGTGGAGGAGAGATGCATATAAAAAAGCACTTAAGTTTTTCAGGATTAAAGAAACAACTGGGAGTTCGGATATCACAAATAGAAGACTGGCGGGATAAGGGTAAAGCAGAGTATTCAATGCAAGATTTTTTCATGAGCGGATTTGCAATGATGTACTTTCAGGATCCGTCAATACTTCAATTCCAACAACGGTTGGAAGATGCGGCGCATCAAAATAATTTAAAGACAATATTTGGTGTGGAAAGGATACCGAAAGAGACGCAGATGCGTGATGTGATAGATGAAGTTTCATTCAGGTCGTTAGAACCTGTGTTTAGTGATTGGTTTCTGAGTTTGCAAAGAGGCAAACATTTAGAACAATACCAATATTTACCTGGTGAATATTTAGTATCGATAGACGCAACAGGTTATTTTGGTTCGGATAAGGTTAATTGTCCGGGATGCCTGTTCAAGGAAGAAAAGAAAGGAAGTACTCATTATTACCATTTAATAGAACAGGCGGTATTGATGCATCCCGGTTGTAAACAGGTGATACCGATATGCCCTGAACCTGTAATAAATACAGATGGGACAGATAAACAAGACTGTGAGATAAACGCGGGCAAACGATTAATAGAAAAGATACATAGTACACATCCGAAACTTAAATTAATAATAGTAGGAGACAGCCTGTATTCAAAACAACCATTTATAAAAAAAGTAGAAGAAAATAATATGAGATATATTTTAGTTGCGAAGCCGGATGATCATAAATGCCTCAAGGAATTTATTGAAGGCAGCAGAAAACTTGGAGAAGTATTGAGATATGAGGTTAAAGACTCAAAGGGACGCAAGCATGTATATGAGTGGGCGAATAAAGTTCCATTGAACGGGAATGGAAATAGCTGGGATGTGAATTATTTTGAATACTGGCTGGAAGACAAAGGGAAAGTTACGTATCATAACAGTTGGGTAACAGATATTGAAGTAAATGAGAAAAATGTTGAATGGCTGGTTAAAGGAGGCCGGTGCCGCTGGAAGATAGAAAATGAGACATTTAACACGCTAAAAAATCAAGGGTACCACATAGAACACAATTTCGGGCACGGTAAGAAAAATTTATCAATGAACTTTTTCTTGCTGAATTTACTCGCGTTTTTTATGCATCAGATATTTGAACTGACATGCCTGATATACCAGAGAGCAAGAGCTAAATTCGGCAGGCGTGATGAATACTGGAATCAATTGCGATGCACATTGAGGATATTGATTTTTAACAGTTGGGAAGAGTTATTATACAAGATTATCGATCCAAAAATCTCATATCCTTTGACATGAGAAGATTAACGGGCGGGAGGAACAAGATTCCCAAAAAGTCAGTCAGGTTGAGTAAGCTTACAATAAAGGTGTTTTTAAAATCGGGATTATAAAACTAAAGATGTTCAAAAAAACAAAAACGTCCGATTGAAATTAAAGAAAAACGTTAAGAAGATACTAAATGATATAAAATTTATCGGATTTGTTCGCTGTATGGGCTTCGCCGAGAATTGCTGGAGATTTCAGGTTTTTCTGTTAGCTAAAATTTAAAAGTGCACACTTTAAAGATTAAAAGTGCACACTCTTTAATTCAATACTTTTAATGTTTTGGATGTCAATTAATTTATTATTGCACCAGAATCTAACCTCAGATATGCCGTTGGACATAGGATAAATACGAAGGTTAACGGTTTCTCTGGGTATTGCGTCATTAACTTTAAGCTGCAAATTATTTATAGATATTTTTCTGTAAGCATCAATGGTTCTATCAATTCTCAAGCAGAAAATGTCTTTAACCGACTGAAAAGGCGGTTTAATTTTGAACTCTCTAAAGAGAGAAATATTATTTTTTAAAGCTCTTTGGAATCTAGAATAGGGAACCTCTTGGGTTGTAGAATGAACTTGACGATAGTTGTATCTGGAGAGTTCCTGGTTGAGAATGTTTTGGCCCTGTTTTATATCGATAACATTTTCTCTGACACAGGTTCTTATAAGCCGATCTTGAAGCCAGCCGTAAGGTCGTTCTATTTTGCCTTTAGCCTGTGGTGATAAGGCATGGGTGACTTTTATATTGCAATCTGAAAGGACTTTTTTCCATTGAGGATCAACATCATCGGTAAATTTGTAATGATTATTATGAACAGAATCTCTGTTCCGAACGAATCTGAAAATGGAATGGTTATCGACATAATATTGATAAGGACAGCCGTATTTTAAGATAACAGTTTGAGCAGCAACTATATGGGCCCATGAAGTTTCTTTTTTTAAAAGTACGGCATAGAACATGAATCGACTGTAATCATCAATAGATGTTATCAAATACCATTTTTCTTTAGCCATAGGGGCCCAAAGATGATGCGAAGAATCATGTTGAATTAATTCGCCGGTGTAATTGGTTAATACTTCACGGCTGTGCGCGGCCTTTTTAGGTTTGCCTAAGTAAAAACCATTTTCTTTAGCGCGATTAATAATAGTGGGTAAAGACACCTTTTGTTTGTATTTTGTTTTTAATCGGTCTTTGATATAACTATAGTTGTAGCGTTTCAATGGGACATCTTTGTTTTCAATAATTATTTTATCAATTGTTAGTTCCTTGATGATATTGTTTTCGATGGGTTGTGGTATTGAACGGGTCGGGTTTTTTCGGGAATATTGTATGGAAAAGCTATCAGGGTTTTCTCTGTAGTTTTTGATAAGAATAAAAAACCTTCTTTTTTTAATGTTAAGAATTCCCTGAATATATTTTCTTTCGATTTCTTTGTTTAAATAGCGTTCCATAAGTTCCTTTACTTGTTCGTCAGTGAAATTTTTGTGTAGTTGTGACATAATCTGAGGCCTCCTTATTTTTGACTATTGGCCTTAGATTATATTTGTAAAATCCAATTGTGGATAGTGCCACTCTAGGGATAACAAGAAAAAAATGTTATCCCCATCGCTTGGATAATTACTTCGGTATCCCAAACAACGGGATACCTTCGTAATTAACCACACTCTCCACAATATTATTATCAATATCTATAAATACTTTTTCTTGATTTTTCAGGTGTGCACTTTTAAATTTTAAATCCGTTAAAAAGTGTGCACTTTTAATTCTTAAATGACAGGCATTTATATAACATCTTGACAAAATTATAATAATGTGATAAACTAATCGACTGTTTAAAATGTATAATTTGAACGGTCGTTCAATTTATTAAGGGGAGGTAATATGTTTTCCGATATGCAGGAATTCATTAGTTTTCTGGAAAAAAGCGGGGAGCTTAAAAAGGTTAAAATTGAGGTTGACTCTGATCTTGAAATTACTGAGATCGCTGACCGTATAGTTAAAAAAGGCGGGCCGGCTGTACTATTTGAGAACGTTAAAGGGTCGAAATATCCTCTTTTAATAAATATGTTCGGGACCAAAAAGAGAATGTGCATGTCTCTGGGTGTGGAGAAAATAGAGGAAATAAGCGATAGGATCGAGAATTTGTTTCCTAAGGATATGCCCAAGAGCCTTTGGGATAA
>JAHIVC010000084.1 GCA_018816945.1 Bacteroidota bacterium
ATCATTTTCTGCAAGCTTTTGATATAAAATTACGCTTTTTCTTGCAGTTTTGAACATCAAAAAATATCAGTTATTAACATTAATATGTTGAATATCAACAATCTAAAATCTTATTAAGGATCGACTATTTAAACCATAATCATCCACAAAAAAATCAGCGTAGTTATTTGTGTTTTCATTACAGTAATATGCTAAACCTTCCCAACGGTTGTTAATCAAGAAATTTCTGCCATCCGAAAAGTTGGCATAACTTAATCCGTCAAAAGTGTTTCTATATACTTCGTTAACAGCTTCCGAGTTTTTGATGATAATACCAAAATAATCGGAAACAGACCCAACTGTGTACTTGCTGAAGTTGTTTTCCTCGAAAGCAAAACCGGTTACGTTATCTGTATAGATACCTGCCCCGCAATTCCAAAGATGGCCTATCTCAAAATCGGAAAACAACACGCTGGCATTGTTCATTTCCCGGGTTTTTACCCCGTAGGCATTGTTGGTAAAATCAGCCCGGTTTATACTAAATGTAACAGCACTATTACCATCATTAACCGCACTTACAGCACTGTAAAAGCCTGTAAAAGTGCATCGGTCGTAATCATCTTCGGGGCAGGGAGCCTGCTGTGAATTACAAATTGCGCTTACCCTGAAACGTGCATCGTAAGCTGCAATGGCATGATTCCAGGTGGAAACACCTTCAACGTTTTCGGCCAGGCTAAAATCACAGCCCTGAAAATCAATTCCTTTTACATGAGCCAGGTCAACATGCTTGTAAAATGTTTCATCGCCCAAATAATCTTCTGTTATTTCGAAGGAGCAATTTTTAAAATTGCTGTTGTAATCCATCTCTTGTCCGGGAACATAAGGATGAAAATTGCTGTAATGTAAAGCACGAACAGCTTTTGCATTGTTTCGGAAAACTACTTTTGTTTCTTCTTCATTTCCACCATTGGCATACACTATTCCACCGGTTGATGACCAGTTGCCTGGTTCCCACAAATCAATAGCTATAATTGCATTTTCTATTGTGGCGCCGTTGATTAGTCTAAGATATCCTTGTTGGTAATTTCCGTTTGCATCGGGGTATTGGTGGGCTGCTTTGTCGCCCCACACCTGGACGCCTTGCCAGTATTGGCCACAACCATTTTTTAGGGTACCACCATCAACAACTAACTTGCCGCCTTGCTTTACAATAATTTTACTATCCTTAGGAACATTTACTATTTCTTTAATGGTTAATTCTGCTCCTGATTCAATGATCAGTCCCGTGGATAATGACATAGACTTTTCCCAAACAATTGATTCACCTGAGCTTATTGTATAATAAACCTCATTAGCTGTAGGTTGCAAATCACCTTCCCACATCGTACGGCCATAAGTTGCTGCTCTCAACTTATTCTGACAATAATTAATATCCAATTCCATAACTCGTACATGTGGGAATTCTCCATATTCCTCCCAATCCTGCATGGTGGCATCTTTATAATATATGCCAGCATCGGTCGCAATGTAAAGTACATCATCAGAACCATATTGATAAACAATATTATTTACAGGTAGTTCTGGGAGGCTCTTGTTTGGATCAGCATCCTCCCACACAATGCCCCCAGTTGATGAATATGCAACCCTAATATCAATATTGTCATATCCTATTAATGTAATCCATACCCGATTAGGATTAGTTGGATGTACCGCAATGCCCGAAATGATTGGATAAATATCATTTCCCATACCAGGGTAGGTAATTGGCACATATCCAAGAATACCAGTATAGTCACCATCATTACCGCCGATAATTGTTTTATACATTTGCGGTACTAAAGGATCTCCATTTAAATCTGGTGAAACACCTCCGGTCGCAATATAAATATAATTAGGATCTGCATAGCAAAAATCCATTTCAGTGATTTGCCTTTTCCACCTTTGAGGCTCATATTTCCCAATATCGGAATCAATTTCCCATAGATCATTTGAAGTATGTCCGTCAGGCCAGTCATAAATTCTTTTATATATTTCACTAAAACTGAAGTAATCTGAATTATCATTTGGAAATGTTTTTAAACTAAATGTTTTTGGTATGTGACATAAGCTACTAGGGTCATACCCATCAAAAGGTCTTTTAGATGATTCAGTTGTTTTTTGACCAGTGGATAAATTAAACGAATAAAGTCTATTATCACTATTGCTAAGAAAGTACAAATCTTTATTTACACCAGATGACCTTGCTGAATAAGAATCTCCACCACCACTGATGAATCGCCATTCGTTATCCTTTTTGTAGTAATGAAAACAGTCTTGATTAGCAGTGAAAATTATATCTTTCTCGAATTCAGAATCATCAAAACTCCAATGCAACATATTCTGCAGACCGTTGTTTCTGAACTCCCATGAAGATGTAGCCCCATTCAGATCCCCAACTGAAAATCCTGCATGATGACCATAAAAAATAAGGGGATCTGTTGGCGGATAATATGGCGGGTACTCTAAAACATGACCATCTGCATAATATCCATTTCCTATATAACCTGCGTGAGAAACAGGCGGGTCTACCAAATTTTCTCTCCCATATACTCCATACCAATAAAAATAATATTCATCAGCATTTTTTGGAGATGCGGCTAAAGCAATCCACTCTTTGGCATTGTACCCAATTTTATGGCTTAGTTGATTCCAACTTCCATTATCACTATAATAAATATATGCTTCAGAATTGTCTGAACCTGGGTTTGGCCCCCATATGTATGCGAATAACCTATTGTCATTTGCTGGTGTAACCGCAATGTTTATGCGGTAAGGTTCAAAAGGTAATAAGACTGAAAAGTCAAGCCCTGTGCTTGATCCGGTCATAGTAGTCCATGTATCTCCTCCATCTGTACTCTTGAAAATATCCTGTGCACTCGCGTACAAAGTGCTGCTGCTTCCTGGTTTAAATTTTATACTTCTAAAATCCATATTATTGCCACTCGGCCCACTGAAGACTTTCTCCCAAACAGGATTTGGATCAAATGCGTTGGTTGTTCGGAACACTCCATTTGAAGTTGCAGCAAATACGATATCTGGATAATTTTGATCAATTTCCAGTTTTCTTACTGTTCCACCATTAATATAGAACTCCTGGAGAAATCCATCATTGATTTCATGCCACGATTCGCCATAATCTATTGAGCGGTACATACCTATGGTGTAAATGGGATTGGTGTTTCCCCAGTTTGGAGAATATGCGATTTCTACACCGCCATCCGCTACACCGGTTGCAATAATTATTTCTTGATTATTATTAGGGTTTACTACTACATCCGCAACTGAAGTTATGGGTAATGCATCTGTATTTACAACTTCCCATAAACCGCCATCATTTTCAGTTCGCCATAAACCACCAAAACCTGTGCAGGCATATATCGTTTGATTGAGTATCCCATAACCTGGATCAAATGTAATTCGATGTATTTGCCCAACACCATTTGAGGAAGAATTCACCGGACCATCCGATGGTCCTATGCAAACCCAATTGGGATTCTCAGATCTATTATCGACAGGCGTAAAAGACTGGGCATAGTCAATTATTGCTCTATTAGCAATACTGAAATCGCCATTTGGATAGAGTCTTTTACCCCATATTTGAGATAATCGCTCATGGGCAACTTTTTGACCACCTTCCGTTTCATCGTCAGGATTGTATCTATCAGAGTTATAAAATGCATTAAGATAATCGTAAAATGTTGCATCCTCTGGCAGATTAGCTACTTGTGAAACTGATTTTAACGGATTAAAAACTGTTAGACAAAATAACACTAAAATAATCCAGTTTTTTAGCATTGTAAAATGCTTTCTAATTTCAAAGAGACAATGGTCACTTTTCATTTTTCCTGTTTTTATGAGTTAGTATTTCATAAGCAGTAAGAATGAAGTAAAACAACTTTTACAAAATTTTAAAATACAAATACTCTATCTGCTTACAATTAATTTTTGTCTATTTATCAGCACTTCATTACTAAAATGACTAATAAAATACAATCCGGTAGATAAACTTCCAATATCAATATTTATGGTTTCATCTTGTGCATGAATGTATTTTCTTATTACAGTTTGACCTTGAATATTCATGATTTCAATTTCTCCAGCTATGCTTTTCTCAAAAAATGATATAGTCACTATCTGATCGGCTGGCGATGGATAAAACTGTAGAGTAGTCTCATTATGATTTATTTCAGGTACAGAAACGACTAGATCACATGGGGTCTCCCGACAGTAATAATATAAAAAAGTATGTTGGGTATATTTTTGATGACTTGATTTAACTGGTGTGAACATTTCTTCGAACAACCCATAGTAAGAACCCATACCCTCGTAATAATAATAAGGGTCAATTCCGTTTGAAAATATCCTTGTTTCAAATCCAAGATAAACACCAGAAGTTATTGCAGCTAAAATATATTCCGTAAAACCTGGTATCAGACAAAATCTGGCGGTGTCTCCAACTTGAACGGAAAAATCATATAGGAGAAAATCCTCATTTACCGGACAATAATAGCTATTGTATAAAAGAATTGCATATACTTTTTTATCAAAACTATCATCCCTGAGGAACCCGTAGAGTTCATAATCCCCGTTGGGAACAAATGGGGGTGGGGCATCAGTCGGCACTAATGAACGTCTGTATACTTTCGTGTAATCGAAATTTTCAATAGTTGTATCGCCTAATATAAAATATTCCCAGAGGTCATCAACAGTTTGGGGAGTATCAATATCATCATATCTTATTATCCATTGAACACCTTCTAATGACATAGGTATGTATTCCTGACTAATCGCTGGATTTTGTAATAGTATGAAGAAGAAAATCATTAGTGGAATTGAAAGAATTCTGTGTTTCATATTATTAAAATTTAAGCTGTTTGCAAAGTTACAGTGAGGAGGTGACAAATTATGTCACCCTATCATTTTTTTACAAAATATTTTCTTGGGACCTTGCAATAAGAAATATCGTGTCCTTGCTCTCGCAAAGTATTAAGCATTCTAATTATAGTCCTTTGGGAGCATCCAAATTTTTCACTTGCTTGTTTTAATGATAATAGTTGCCCTTTTTCAATCATTTCAAGCATATAGTTTAATCTTTCAGTGTAGGTCAAATAGTTCATGGTTATTTTGTTTTTCATTGCGTTGGCCTAAATTCAGGCTCTTTTGGTTTTTAATGTCGGCCTGTGTTTCAGAAAAAACCAAATGTGCCTGAATGTGCGCTGGCCTTCGCCTTGTTGCTAACGGCAGTCCGTCCAAAAACCTCCTGAGGCTTACAATTTTATCATCATAACCCTGCTAAATTAGCACATACGCTGGTTTAATAAAAGTTGTTTTTTCAGTCA